>NZ_CP080544.1:1955000-2135137 GCF_019551435.1 Lysobacter soyae | reverse complement strand
TGCTTCGACTTCGCGAGACTTGGAACTGCGACAACTGCGACTGTGAGCATGAGTGAGTGCAGAATCTTCATTCTCGATCTCCGGTTGCGGGACAGCTACTGGGGTGTCTAACGCCTGAGTTAACCCGCATGCCGTAGTGGTGCGGGACTGAGGCTAGCGTAGCGCAAAGCCTCAGTCACGTGCCACGGAGGTATGTCGGGTTGAACGAACTGTTAGAGCTCACAGTACAAATTCAGCTCAGAATTCTTAGGCTTGCTCGTTAGTCCTGCAACTGAAATCTCTACTGGACGAAACGCGACCGAGGTGGAATATCCCTCCCCTCTGCCAAGGTGGGGCATTCTAGACTCAGGAATACGCGGAATGTGTAGGCAGATCAATAGGCGATTATTTCGTCTGATTGCGCGAGCTTTCGATTCGGACAGGTGTTCGTATGGCGAGTGACTAATGGTGCCTCGCGCGACCCATTCTCCATTTTCTTTGTGCGACCACAACAGCGTATTGTTGATCTCAGATGGTTTCACGCGTGACAGGTTCACGTCGGACGGCGAGCCGAACGCGATACTAGTAATGGTCAAACTCGACTGCGCGTTTGCTGCAGATGGCGTCGCAATGAATAGAGCTGTTTGAAATACCAGCGCGGAACCAAGGCCGCGCGCAATGCGAAAGGGGACCATTGTGAGCTCTAACACCTGAGTTAAGCCGCGCCGAGAGTGGTGCGGTTTTGGGCTAGCGTAGCGGAAAGCCCAAAACCGTGCCACGAAGCGGCGTCGGCTTGAACGAGTAGTTAGGCTTTTTTGCCTAGCTAAGATTCAGTAGATTCTTGGACAAGCATCCATGCTCGTTTAAGTGGCAAATCAGCTTGAATTTCTGCCGGAAGTGACTCGTATGTGCGGTAAATGGCTTCGACCAAATCTCGGCTATCCCAAAGCCTTACTGCAAAATGACCTTGTTTAGCTTCGGATAAAACGGCTTTGTTAAATCCACCCCAACAAACGAGCAGGCCTTGATCCGCTTTAAATATTTGCATTGTCCCTTGTAGGGTTCGATAAACCGTTACATCTGCGGGACTATTCTGAGATTTGACTTGTACGCAAAGTCTTGGGTTATCAAGACCGAGTGGGCCGCGCCCACCTAGAACATCAACGCCGCCATCAGCTCCGGGTGGAGAAACCTTTGTAACCCAGCCATCAGCTTTAAGGACAGCGTCAACAAGATTTGCGAGTGCATGACCAGCGAATCGAGTCTGTATGTGTGCAACGATTTGATCATGCGCGACTTGCGCAAGATCCAAATTTTCTTCTGTATCAACGGGTTGTGCTATTGGATGCGTTATTTTAGTGCGAGCAATGGACAGTGAAAGACCGGGGTCGGGTTTTCCAGACAGTATGCTCTCTACGCGTCTTTCAGCGTCATTACGGGAAATGTTGCAGACCGTCATAAACGCGCCGAGAGAGTGGAGTAAGTCTTGCTCAAAGGCAGTACGCGGGGCATCCGGGCGAATCCACTTGACGGGCCGCAAATGTCGAAGCTCCCCATTAATTTCACGATATGAATAACTTCCTGCTACGCGACCTATGGCGATTTGAGATGTGAGTTTTCTTGGCATGACAACGAGGTCTCCCTCCTTCATTGCCACAGAAAATGCCCAAAGTTGTCCGGCTCGATTTCCAATAGCCCTAGGTTTTGCGCCAGGCATTTGAGCTTCTACGATCTTAAATACGGAGTCGTAGTCGTTGCAAGATTCGAGAGATGGAATATCGCGGAAACCAATAATGGAAAGGTCGTTGTCGAGAGCCAGCTCTTCATCCTCTCCAAGCTTTCCTGCGCGCGTCAGATACAGTTTTGTTTCCTTAGACATGGATCCCCCGAGTTACCGTTATGTCTCAAAAAAAAGCCTAACTTCTATTTAGACAGAGGAAAGCAGGGTAAGCCGAAAGCCGTCAGCTAAGCCGATACTCAAAATCGTACTTTTCTTACCCATATTTCCCCGCATTCCAATATTCGGCGCCATTGCTCACTCGTATTGTTATACGACAAAACGAGTTTTTGTATGGCAAACGATGCATATCGCAGTCTAAATCGAAATCCAGGGCATTATGCTGCGCAGCCAGTGGTTCCTGAGATCAATGCGGGCGCGCGGCCGCCGCGGCTTTTGGACCAGGTGCGGTGGGAGTTGAAGCGCCGCAACTACAGCAAGCGGACGAATGAAGCCTATCTCGTCTGGATTGAGAAGTTCATCCGCTTTAACGGTCTGCGGCATCCGGTCACGATGGGAGAGGCAGAGGTACGCGCGTTTCTCACCTACTTGGTCGTCAAGGGGCAGGTTGCGCCAAGCACGCAGAATCAGGCGCTTTGCGCGTTGCTGTTCTTGTATCGAGTCGTCTTGGGCATGCCGTTGCCATGGATGGAGGGTTTCGTTCGGGCGCGTCAGCAAAAGCGGCTGCCGGTGGTTCTGTCCCGCGAGGAGGTGAGGCAAATTCTCGGCAAGTTGGAAGGCACGCACTGGTTGCTGGGTTCGTTGCTCTACGGCACGGGCATGCGTCTGTTGGAAGGCTTGCGCTTGCGGGTGAAGGACGTGGATTTCGCGCTCAATGAAATTCGCGTAAGGAACGGCAAGGGCGGCAAAGACCGGCGGGTGCCGTTGCCGGCGACACTAGTTCCGCATCTCAAGGCGCAGATCGAGCAGGTTCGTCTGACGCACGCAAAGGATTGTGCTGCAGGATTCGGCGGGGTGTACTTGCCGCACGCCTTAGCAAGAAAGTACGCAAACGCGTCCAGAGATCTTGCGTGGCAGTTTGTTTTCTGTGCTGATCGGTTGGCGCCCGATATCGAAACGGGAGAAATTCGCCGTCATCACCTGCATGAAACCAGTATGCAACGCGCGTTCAAGCGCGCCTTATCCGAGACGAAGATCGACAAGCCCGCCAGTTGCCATTCCATGCGGCATGCCTTTGCGACGCATTTGTTGGAAAGCGGGCACGACATTCGCACCGTTCAGGAGTTGCTAGGGCACAAAGACCTAGCCACGACGCAAATCTATACGCATGTACTCGGTCGCGGTCCCTTGGCGGTGCGAAGTCCCTTGGATATTTGAGGTGCCGACAGGCTCCTCAATCCCCCAACGTCAACAAACTCGCATTCCCACCCGCGGCCGTCGTATTCACCGTAACCGTCTTCTCCGTCGCAAAGCGCGGCAAGTAGTGGGGGCCACCCGCTTTCGGACCGGTGCCCGACAAGCCCTGGCCACCGAACGGTTGCACGCCCACCACTGCACCAATCTGGTTGCGGTTGACATAAATGTTGCCAACCTTGGCGCGGCTCACGATACGTTCGATGGTGGCATCGATGCGCGAATGGATACCCAGCGTTAAACCGAATCCGGTGGCGTTGATGGTGTCCACCACGTGGTCGAGTTCATCGGCCTTCCAACGAATCACATGCAATGCCGGGCCGAAGTTTTCGCGGGTGAGTTGGTCAATCGATGCCAACTCCCAAGCCACAGGTGCGAAGAAGTTGCCGTGCGCGGTGTCGTCGGCATCCATTTGTGCAGTGGCAATGTGTTTGGCGCTCGCGCTGCTCATGCGCGTGGCGTGGTCGTCCAGCAGGCATTTCGCGTCGTTATCAATCACCGGGCCGACGTCGGTCGACAGCAATCCCGGGTTACCCACTTTCAATTCAGCCATGGCGCCGGCCAGCATTGAGATCACCTTGTCGGCAATGTCTTCTTGCACCAGCAGCACGCGTGCTGCAGAGCAGCGTTGGCCGGCAGAGGTGAAGGCCGAACCCATGGCGTCTTTCACCACTTGTTCCGGCAATGAAGAGGAGTCGGCGATCATCGCGTTTTGGCCGCCGGTTTCGGCAATCAAAGTGGCAATCGGTCCGGCATCACGTGCGGCCAGTGCGCGGTTGATGAGGCGCGCGGTATCGGTCGAGCCGGTGAAGCAGACGCCCGCCACACGCGGGTCGGCGGTGAGGGCGGCGCCGACGGTCGCGCCGTCACCCGGCACGAATTGCAGCACGTCCACCGGCACGCCGGCTTCGTGCATCAACTTCACCGCGGCATAGCCGACCAAGTTGGTTTGCTCGGCGGGCTTCGCAATCACGCTATTGCCGGCAGCCAATGCCGCGGCAATCTGTCCGATGAAAATGGCGAGCGGGAAGTTCCAAGGCGAAATACAAGCGAAGACACCGCGGCCCGCCAATTGCAGCGAGTTGGCTTCACCGGTCGGCCCCGGCAGTTGTTCCACCACGAAATGTTTGCGCGCTTCGTGGGCGTAATAACGCAGGAAATCCACGGCTTCACGCACTTCGGCAATGCCATCGGGAATGGTCTTGCCGGCTTCTTTGGTGCACATCGCCATGAAGTCGGGCATGCGTTCTTCCAGCAAAGTCGCGGCGCGTTCCAAGGCTTTGGCGCGCACGTCCACCGGTGTGGCATCCCAGCCCGGTTGCGCGGCAACGGCATTGGCCAAGGCGCGTTCAACCGTGGCGCTGTCGGCGGCTTTCCAGTGGCCGACCACTTCGCGACGGTCGGCGGGGTTGGTCACGGCGATGCTGTCGCCCACGGCGCTGGCACCGGGCACCAGCGGAATGGCGGTCCAATCGCCGCTGCCTGCGGCGTTCATGTGGTCTGCCAGTGCGCGCAGTTCGTTGTCGTTGGCGAGGTTGATGCCCATGGAGTTGTCCCGGTCTTGGCCTTGGTTGCGGTAGAGGTCACGCGGCAAGGGAATGCGTGGATGCGGAATGGATTCAAAAGAAGCGACGACGTCGAGCGGGTCCTGTACCAAATCTTCGACAGGGACGCTTTCATCGGTGATGCGATTGACGAAGCTCGAGTTCGCGCCGTTTTCCAACAGGCGACGCACGAGATAGGGCAGCAGGTCTTCATGCGAGCCGACCGGTGCATAGACGCGGCAGGCGGTGTTCAAACGATCTTCCGGAATCACTTCCGCATACAGATCGTCACCCATGCCGTGCAATTTTTGGAATTCGAAACAACGGCCTTCCGACATCTGGTGAATCGCCGCAATTGTTTGTGCGTTATGCGTGGCGAACATCGGATACAAGGCGTCGCTGGCGTCGAACATGCGGCGGGCGTTGGCTTGGTAGCTGACGTCGGTGTTCGGCTTGCGGGTGAAGAGGGGATAGTTGCTTTGCCCTTCCATCTGTGCGGCTTTGATTTCGGCGTCCCAATAAGCGCCTTTCACCAAACGCACCGGAATCTTGCGACCGACGCGGCGGCCGAGGTCGGCTAAATAATCAATCACAAACGGACAGCGTTTTTGATACGACTGCACCGCGAGACCAAAGCCTTCCCAGCCATCCAACGAGCGGTCGGAGAACACGGCTTCAATCAAATCCAATGAGAGCTCAAGACGATTGGTTTCTTCCGCGTCAATGGTGTAACCGATGCCGTAAGACTTGGCTAATTGCGCCAATTCCAGCACGCGCGGTGCGAGTTCGGCCATGACGCGTTCGCGTTTGGCGTGTTCATAGCGCGGATGCAACGCCGACAACTTCACCGAAATACTCGGCGCCGCAAACACATCTTCAAACGGACCGCTGCGGCCGATGGCGTGAATCGCTTGGCGATAGGCTTCCAAATAGCGCAGCGCATCTTTGGTGGTGAGTGCGCCTTCGCCGAGCATGTCGAACGAATAGCGGTAGGCGCCATGAATGCCTTTGCGCGAGCGGGTCAGGGCTTCGTCAATGGTCCGGCCCATCACAAATTGATGGCCCATGATCTTCATGGCTTGGCGCACCGCGGTACGGATCACCGGCTCACCCAATTTGCCGACCAAGCGACCGAAGGCGCCGTGCACGTCGCGCTGGGTGTCGTCGGAGAGATTGACCAGCTTGCCGGTCAGCATCAGGCCCCAGGTCGAGGCATTCACCAGAATCGAATCGGACTGGCCGAGGTGGCGGCGCCAGTTGGCTTCACCCAATTTGTCACGAATCAGTGCATCGGCCGTGCCTTGGTCCGGAATCCGCAGCAGGGCTTCGGCCACGCACATCAACAGCACGCCTTCTTCGCTGCCCAGATCGTATTGGCGCATGAAGGCTTCGACGGTGGATTGGTCGCTGGCGCGGGCACGTACGCGACGTACCAAATCGGCGGCGGTGGCGGCAATGGTCTGCCGGGCAGCATCACTTTGGCGGGCTTCGCCGAGCATTTGGCGGACATGGTCGGCTTCGTCCCGCCACCACGCTTGGGTGATGGCATGCCGCAAGGGCGACGGAACCGGTTGCAATTCTGGGGTGAGCAGGTCGGTCACTGACAGGGTTCTATCAAGGTGAATACGGAGGCCCAATGTTACAGCCGGAACGGCCTGTACAGGTTCGAGGAGAACCTTAATGCTTGCCCCTATGCCCATCGCCGATTTACCATGTTGGGTGTTTCGCGGGCTTCCGGCTAGCCGGTGCCCGTTATTTCCTATTGCCAGATTTCCGTAGTCGGGTGTCCGACTGTGGTCACGGGGTTCTAAATGAAGCAATCGCGTTGGATGCAACTTTCCGCCTTGGCGCTCGCCGCGCTGACGCCCTTGGCCGCGCTGGCCGGCCCGGCCGATCCGGTCCGTTGGCAGCTGAACATGGGTAAAGGCGTCACTTCGACCGCACATAACGCCTACATCACCCATATGTGGGGCCTGTGGGTCTGTGTCGTCATCGGTGTGATCGTGTTCGGCGCGATGTTCTACGCCATGTTCAAGTTCCGTCGCTCGAAGGGCGCCGTCGCCTCGCAGTTCAGCCATAACACCAAGGCTGAAATCATTTGGACGGTCATTCCGGTGATCATCCTGATCGTGCTGACCATCCCCGCGGTCAAAAACCTGATCAAGATCTACGACACCCGCGATTCCCAGCTGACCGTGCGCGTCACCGGTTATCAATGGATGTGGAAGTACGAATACCTCGATCAAGGCGTGGCTTACACCAGCCGTTTGGATCGTAAGTCGGACGAACTGCGTCAGTCGGGCAAGTCGCCGACCGAAGCCGACCACGCCCACTACCTGCTGGACGTCGACAATCCGTTGGTGCTGCCGGTCGGCGCCAAGGTCCGCTTCATGATCACCTCGGATGACGTAATCCACTCCTGGTGGGTGCCGGCGCTGGGCTTCAAGCAAGACGCCAACCCGGGCACCGTGAACGGTGCATGGACCATCATCGAAAAGCCGGGCGTGTACCGCGGCCAGTGCGCTGAACTGTGCGGCAAGGACCACGGCTTCATGCCGATCGTTGTGAAAGCCGTGCCGATGGCGGAATTCCAAGCGTGGTTGTACGACCAGCGCCAAGCGCAGAAAGCCGCGGAAGCGAAGGACGCCGCACCGGCTGCCGCTGCGCCGGTTGCCAGTGAGACACCGGCCGACCCGGCGGCAGCGCCTGCCGAATCCACCGAAACCGCTGCGACCGCTGCGGCTGCCAAGGGCTGAGCGTTCGCGCGCAGCCGATTTCGAGAGAGAGACACATGTCCGTTACGCACCCCCACCTCGATACACACCATGATGACCACCATGGTCACAAGCAGTCGTTCGCCGAACGTTGGTTCTTTTCGACCAACCATAAAGACATCGGTACGCTGTACCTGATCTTCTCCTTCATCATGTTCATCATCGGCGCCGCGATGTCGGTGCTGATCCGCTACGAACTGATGAAGCCGGGCTTGCAGTTGCCGGGCGGGCCGGAGTTCTTCAACCAAATGACCACGGTGCATGCACTGGTCATGATCTTCGGTGGCGTGATGCCGGCATTTGTCGGTCTGGCCAACTGGATGATTCCGTTGCAAATCGGCGCGCCTGACATGGCGATGCCGCGCATGAACAACTACTCGTTCTGGATCATGCCGTTCGCGTTCGCGATGCTGCTGATCACCTTGTTCCTCCCGGGCGGTGCGCCGGCCGGTGGTTGGACCATGTATCCGCCGTTGTTCCTGCAAGGTGGCGCCAACGTGGCGTTCGCCGTGTTCGCCGTGCACATGATGGGTATCAGCTCGATCATGGGCGCCATCAACATCATCGCCACCGTGCTCAACATGCGCGCGCCGGGCGTTGATCTGTTGAAGATGCCGATCTTCGCTTGGACCTGGCTGATCACCGCGTTCCTGTTGATTGCCGTGATGCCGGTCTTGGCCGGTGCGGTCACCATGTTGCTGACCGACAAGTTCTTCGGCACCACCTTCTTCAACGCCGCCGGTGGCGGTGACCCGGTCATGTACCAGCACATCTTCTGGTTCTTCGGTCACCCCGAGGTGTACATCATGATCCTGCCGGCCTTCGGTGTGGTCAGCGAAATCCTGCCGACCTTCAGCCGCAAGCCGCTGTTCGGTTATCAGGCGATGGTGTACGCGACCGCCGCGATCGCGTTCCTGTCCTTCATCGTGTGGGCCCACCACATGTTCGCCGTCGGCATGCCGCTGGGTGGCGAAATCTACTTCATGCTCGCCACCATGTTGATCTCCGTGCCCACCGGCGTGAAGGTCTTCAACTGGGTCAGCACGATGTGGAAAGGCTCGCTCACGTTCGAAACCCCGATGTTGTGGGCGATCGGTTTCGTGTTCCTGTTCACCATCGGCGGTTTCTCCGGCCTGATGTTGGCGCTGGTGCCGGCCGACTTCCAATACCACGACACCTACTTCGTGGTGGCGCACTTCCACTATGTGTTGGTGACCGGTGCCTTGTTCTCGATCATCGCCGCGACCTATTACTGGTGGCCGAAGTGGACGGGTCGCATGTATAGCGAGCGTCTCGGCAAGTTCCACTTCTGGTGGACCATGGTGTTCGTCAACCTGCTGTTCTTCCCGCAACACTTCCTCGGCCTTGCCGGCATGCCGCGTCGTATCCCGGACTACAACGTGGTGTTTGCCGACTGGAACTTCATCAGCTCGATCGGTGCCTTCGGCATGTTCGTGACGCCGTTCTTGATGGCCTTCATCTTGTGGCGTTCGCTCAAGACCGGTGAAAAGGCTTTGCCGCGCGCTTGGGAAGGTGCCAAGGGTCTGGAATGGACTGTGCCGTCGCCGGCACCGCACCACACCTTCGAAGTGCCGCCGGTGTTGAAGGCGGGCGATCTCGCCCACGACGACATCACGCACTGAGTCGATTCGAATGGATGACCGCACCGACAACGCAGTCGTGGAAGCCGGACGCAAACGCGCCCGGCGTACCGCGCTGTGGATCGGTCTGGTCGCCGCAGCGATCTATGCGGCCTTCATCTTGAGCGGAGTCATCGGCCGTGCCCACTGATCCGCAACCCAAAGCCAATACTCGCGGCCTGGGCAAGTTGCTGATCGTGGTGGCGCTGGCCTTTGCTTTCACCTTCTCGCTGGTGCCGCTGTATCGGGTCGCTTGTGAAAAAGTGTTTGGCGTGAAAGTCGACCAAGGTCCGGCCACGGGTGCGAAGGCGAAAGAAGCGGCCGACCCCAATCGTTGGATCACCGTCGAATTCGACGGCGTGGTCAATTCGAAGTTGCCCTGGAGCTTCCATCCGAACACCCGTTCGATGAAGGTGCAGGTCGGCAAGCAATACGAAACCAGCTATTTCGCGAAGAACATCAGCAACGCGGTTGTGGTCGGCAATGCCGTGCCTTCCGTCGAGCCGGCACGCGGTTCGGGTTACTTCAACAAGACCGAGTGCTTCTGTTTCACCGAACAAAAACTGGCCGCAGGCGAAATCAAGGACATGCCTGTGCGCTTCATCGTTGATCCCGCCTTGCCGGCGGATGTGAAAACGCTGACCCTGTCCTACGTGTTTTATCAAAATGATTCGTTGACGGAATCCGTGCGCCATGCGGCCGCGGGCAAGTTGCCCTCAACGGCGCATACCGCCCCTTGATTTTGAATTGAGATATCGCCATGGCTGAAGCCCACGCACACTCAAACCCTTCCGAACGCTACTTCGTTCCGCATTCGAGCCGTTGGCCGATCGTGGCGTCGGTGGCGCTGTTCGTGACGATGTTCGGCTTCGCAACCATGTTGAACGAAGCCTCGTTCGGCAAGCCGGTGTTCTATGTCGGCCTCGCCTTCCTCGCGATCGTCATGTTTAAGTGGTTTGCCGACGTCGTTGGCGAATCGGTGCGTGGTTTCTACAACCGCCAAGTGGACACTTCGTTCCGCATGGGCATGGTCTGGTTCATCTTCTCGGAAATCATGTTCTTTGCCGCGTTTTTCGGCGCTTTGTTCTACACCCGCCAATACGCGTTGCCGTGGTTGGCCGGTGAAGGCCACGGCGTGTTGACCAACGACCTGCTGTACAACGGTTACACCGGCGGCTGGCCGGCCAATGGTCCGCTCTCGATCGGCGGCCATTTCCAAACGGTCGGCGCTTGGGGCCTACCGTTGTTGAATACGCTGATTCTGTTGACCTCGGGTGTCACCATCACCATCGCGCACCACGCTCTGAAGGCCGGTCAGCGCCAAACCTTGTTGGTGTTCCTGGGTCTCACCATCCTGTTGGGCTGCACGTTCTTGTTCTTCCAAGCTGAGGAATACATGCATGCCTATAGCGAGCTCAATCTGAAGCTCAGCTCGGGTATCTACGGCTCCACCTTCTTCATGCTCACCGGCTTCCACGGTCTGCACGTGACCCTCGGCACGGTGATGCTGATCGTGATTTGGTTCCGTTGCTTGCGCGGTCACTTCAGCCGTGACGACCACTTCGGCTTTGAAGCCGTCGCGTGGTACTGGCACTTTGTGGACGTCGTTTGGTTGATGCTCTTCATCTTCGTTTACGTCTTGTAAGCGAAGCGCATCAGCGATTGTTGAAACAGGGTGGGGCGGTTAGCCGCCCACACCGTGCGGGGTGATCCAACCCATGTAAATGGCAAGGATCACCAGCAGAATCATCGCCACCGAGAATGCAATGCGGCGCGTCAGCGCATTGACGGTGCGTTTGGACTGACCCTTGTCAGTCAGCATGTAGTACAGACCCGCGCCGAGATTCCAAAGGATCACGATGAGGAATCCGACGATCAACACCAGCTTCAAAGACGGGTTCATGGTTTGGGTACTCAAGGGGTTCAATCCCCGATTATCGCAATTCGCCCGCTTGGGATGTAAGTGATGACACCAACATTGCGCCGGTTTTGGAAGTATTGGCTGCTGGCTGCGGTGGTCATGGCGCTGTTCGTGCGCTTGGGCGTGTGGCAGTTGCATCGCAAGGCCGAGAAAGAGGCCTTGTTTGCGCAAGTCCAGGCCCAAATCGACGCGCGCAAGGCGCAGCCCTTGGCCGTCGCGTTTGCACCAGATCGTATGCAAGCCTTCGATTGGGCAGTCGGCAGCTGTTTGCTGGATGGCCGCCACGTGGTGATGCTCGACAACCAATTGAATGACGGCCAGCCGGGCATCCGTGCGTTCGCGCCCTGTGCGGTCGATGCTTCCGGACGCAGTGTGATGCTGGATTTCGGTTGGTATCCGTTGGGCCCCAATCGCATCATGCCGAAACCGCTGCTGCCCGCGCAGCTCGAGGTGCAAGGCCTGTTGATGCCACCGCCCTCCGGCGGATTGGTTGCCGACCAAGTACAAAAGGGCAACGGCGTGACGGTGGTGACGCGCATCGACGCGCGTTCCTTGAAGCAAGCCTTGGGGAATACCCCCGTTGCACCGCGCGTGATGCGACTCGATCCGGCCCTGAAGGTCGGCGGCAAGCGCGATTTCCACGTTTTCCCGACCACGATGCCGCCCGAGAAACACTTCGCCTATGCGGTGCAGTGGTTCGCCATGGCCGCGGCCATTTTCGTGATCACGCTGCTATTGAGCCTGAGGGCCCGAAAGAAATGAACTCGCAAGAACCTCGCCTCACCACCACGGCGCGCAACAAACGCACGCTCACCATCGTTGCAGTGGCCTTTCTCGGCAGCTTCTTGCTGGCCGGCATTCTGCGCTATTCGGGCTGGCGTCCTGAAGGCTTGAAAGCCAAGGGCGAATTGCTGCAGCCGGCGGTGGATGCACATTTGCTGCAACCGAAGTTGGCGGATGGCACGGCCTATCCGTGGAATCCGATCGAACGCAAATGGCGCATTTTGGTGGTGCCGTCCGACAACTGCGCGGACAAGTGCACCGCCTTGGCGAACCAGCTCGACACCCTGTGGCAAATTCTCGGCAAGGATGCGCCGCGCGTGGACTTGTTGTGGTGGGCAGCTGTGCCGGAAGGCGCACCGGCAGCCAGCCATCCGCGCGCCTTGCAAGCTGATCCGGCGTTGCTGGCAAAACTGCCGCGCGCCAACGATCCGGCCGGCCCGGTGACCTATATTCTCGATCCCAACGGGTTCGTCGTTCTGCGTTACAAGCCGGGCACGGATCCCGGTGATATCCGTACCGACCTTTCAAGACTGTTGAAACTGCGATGAGTCGTCCTCTTGTTCCGGTGGTCTCGCGCCACTTCCATCGACTGGCTTGGTTTGCGGTCATCCTCGCGTTCTGCGTGATCGTGTTCGGTGCCTTCGTGCGCCTCTCCAATGCAGGCCTCAGCTGCCCGGATTGGCCGACCTGTTACGGCCAGGCCACATGGCCGAAGACGATTGCGGATGCTTCGTCGCACGCCGCCTCGCATATTCGCGAGTTCGACAACACGCGTGCCTGGCGTGAACAAGTGCACCGCCAATTGGCCGGCACTTTGGGCTTGCTGGTGTTCTTGCTGGCACTCGGCGCCGTACGCAAGCGTGCGAAGGGCGTGATGCAGGTGGTCGGTGCTGCTGCTTTAGTGGCGGTGTCGATTTTTGCCTATATGAAGGGCGCGCAGATCGATGCGCTGACGCCTTTGGTGCGCTTGTCGCCCGAATCGCTGCCGTGGTTTGAAGGCGCGGCGGTCTTGGCGGCCATCGGTGAGTTGGTGTTGTTGTTCGCGGCATGGCGGTGGTCGAACAGCGACCTCTCGCGCGTGGCCGTGCTGACCTTGGCAATGATCATCGTGCAGGCCTTGCTCGGCATGTGGACGGTCACTTGGTTGTTGAAACCGATCGTGGTCATGGGCCATTTGTTGGGCGGCTTCACCACCTTCGCCTTGCTGGTGTGGATGGCTTGGCGTGCCACCAATGTGCCGATCAATCTGGTCGACTCGCAACGCATCCGTGTTTGGGTGATGGTCGGCTTGGCATTGCTCGCGGTGCAAATCGCGCTCGGCGGTTGGACCAGTTCGAACTATGCCGCGCTGTCTTGCGGGGCAGGCAAATCGATGGCGTATTTCCCCAAGTGCGCGGGGCAGTGGTGGCCGGATGCCAACTTCCGTGAGGGCTTCGTGCTTTGGCGCGGCGTCGGCGTGGACTACGAAGGCGGTGTGCTGGACGGGGCGTCGCGCATCGGCATCCAACTCGTGCACCGCGTGATGGCATTGGCAGTCTTCATTTACATGTGGGTGTTGGCGGTGAAGTTCATCCGCTTGCCCGGCATGCGCGGCTGGGGCAGCGCCATCGCCTTGCTGGTGACCACGCAAGTGTGCCTCGGCATCGCCAATGTTGTGTTCGCCTTGCCGTTGAAGGTGGCGGTTGCGCACAATGGGGTCGCGGCGTTGCTGCTGTTCGCCTTGGTGAGCTTGTTGGCACGCCTTCGTTCTCCGATTGAGGAAGACGCAAACGCATGAGCAATTGGCGAAGCTATTGGGCGCTCACCAAACCCCGCGTGGTGGCACTGATAGTGTTCACCGCCGTCGTCGGGGTGTTTCTCGCGATTGACGGTTTGCCGACCTTCGCCGAAGCCAAGCTCGCGGTGCTCGGATTGCTCGGCATTTGGTTGGCGGCCGCATCCGCCGCCGCCATCAACCATTTGTTGGATCGTCGTATCGACGAAAAAATGGCGCGCACCAAAGGGCGTCCGCTGCCGACCCACGCATTGAAGCCGGCACAAGTGCTGACCTTCGCGATCGCCTTGGCGGTCTTGTCGATGGCGGTGTTGATCATCGGTGTGAACTGGGTCTGTGCCGCGCTCACCTTCGCCTCGATGATCGGCTACGCCATCATCTACACCGCTTGGCTGAAACACGCGACACCGCAGAACATCGTCATCGGCGGAATCGCCGGCGCCGCACCGCCGCTGCTCGGCTGGTCGGCCATCACCGGCATGCAAGGCCAATGGGACTGGGCCCACGCACTGCTGTTGGTGCTGATCATCTTCGTCTGGACGCCGCCGCATTTTTGGGCCCTGGCCATTTTCCGCCGCGCCGACTACGCACGCGCACTGGTGCCGATGCTGCCGGTGACCCACGGCGTCGAATACACCCGTTGGCAAATCCTGCTCTACACCGTGCTGCTCTTCGTGGTCAGCCTGCTGCCCTGGGTGGCCGGCATGAGCGGCATCTTCTATCTGGTCGGCGCGCTCATCCTCGGCGCCGTGTTCGTCTGGTACGCATGGAAACTGCTGAACCCACCCGACGAATTCTTCGCCATGCGCGTCTTCCACTATTCCATCGTTTACCTGATGGCCCTGTTCGCCTTCCTACTCGCCGACCACTGGCTCCTCCCCTGGCTACGCCCCGCCGCCACCATGGAATGGATGCGCATAGCCTAATAATCCCTTCTCCACGACGTAGAGAAGTCCAGCTTTCCCCTTCTCCACAACGTGGAGAAGGTGCCCCCAAAGGGGGCGGATGAGGCGCTCTCGCCAAAATCCAATAGCCGAATTGCAAAATGCCCTGCATCCCCTCGCCGTGAAATGGCGAGATCAAATGTGTTCGATTACATCGAGATGTTTTCCAACCCGATTAGGCGACACGATTCCGTTGGAGCACTGTCCCCTGTAGAGTTTGAACGGCGTTATTAGAAGAGCGGTTCCTGAGTGTCTATGAAAAGCTGGTCGGTCCACACTGGAATTTTCGCGCTGGCAGTTTTAGTGAGTGGATGTTCGGCTATGAACAATCACTCGAAGATCGACGGACGTGAAGCACTTCTAAAAAAGATGATCGTTGTTTTTACAGATCAAACACCTTCGAGTCTAGTCACAGTCGCCGCCGAGGCACCACTGAACTTTCAACTCGAGCGCGCCCCTGGTCGCCGGTCCTTAGAGAGCTACACTGGGAAAAACTCCAACGGAACGCTTGAGATTTCTCTAGTAGCCGAAAACAGGTCGAAAGGAACCGCCTTTCTAAGAGGAATAAACAAAAACGAATGTATAGAAGAGGCCTGGGTTCTTAAAGAATTCCCAGGCGCAGAGAAATCTGTCGTCGTTTCAGATCACGGCACAGTATCTTCGCCAATAGTGTTTATCCAGAAAAAAAGTGTTGAAATAAGAATTATGTTCCAAGCCGGAAATACCGGTAGTAGATGCGTTTCAACGGTAGTGATGGACTCTGAGAGAATGATGTATCCCACGCGACATCCACTAGGTCCCGCCGTGAGCCTCCCCAAAAAGTAGACAGCCGTTAATTAGAACTTTCTGGCACATTTGCACCCAGGAGGTTCCGTGAAGAAGTCACGATTCACCGAGACGCAAATCGTCTCGATTCTCAAACGAGCCGATACAGGAGTACCGATCAAGGATCTGTGCCGACCTGTTTGGTCAAACAAACAACAGCAGCACCAAAGTATTGATGGCGTAGCCGCCAACGATCAACCAGACGAAAACACTGGTAGCAAGCAGCAACGGTTTTGCCCCCGCCTGCTTCACCGACCTCCAATGCGTCCGCACCCCAAGCGCCGCCATCGCCGCCGCCAGAATCCAATTGTCGAATTGCAAAATGCCCTGCACCCAAGCCGGGTCCAGCAAGTGCAATGAGTTGAACGCGCCCACGAGCATGAACAACACTGCAAACCAAGGAATCACCAGCGGTGTGCGTGTGTGCGTCGTCGCTTGCGTGCGTGCGCGCAACCAGGCCGACAGCGCGAACAAGAACGGCGCCAGCAAAATCACGCGAATCATTTTTTCAATCACGGCGTAATTGGCGGCTTCCTCGCCAAACGCACGACCAGCCACTACCACCTGTGCCACTTCATGGATGGTGCTGCCGGCATACAAGCCATAGGCGTAGGGCTGCATGCCCAAGGCGTGACCGATCAGCGGATACAGGAACATGGCGAGCGTGCCGAACACGACGACGGTCGCGACGGCCACCGACACCGCGTGCGATTTCGCTTTCAGCACCGGCTCGGCAGCCAACACCGCGGCCGCGCCGCAAATGGCTGCGCCGGTGCCCACCAGCAAAGTGGTTTCGTCATCCATCTTGAACAGGTATTTGCCGAGCACCCAAGTGACGACCAATACGCTGGCCACCATCGCGATCGCAATGGCAATGCCGGGTAGTCCGACGTGGGCGATGTCCTGAAAGGTGAGCTTGAAGCCGAACAGAATGATGCCAAGGCGCAGCAGCTTGGCTTTGGCAAATTCCAAACCCGGATTCAAGGCCGGAACGTTCGAGATCAGCCCGCTGTTGCCAATGATCAGACCCAACAAAATCGCCAGCGGCAATGCCGATAAGCCCAGGTTTTGAAAGAAGGTTAAACGCGCCAGCCACAATCCGACCGCGCCCATCATCAAGGCAAATGCCGCACCCGGCAGAATGCGTTTCCATTCCGGCTGGGCCGCCTTGGCCCGCGCGTCAACCTGCATGATTTGCCACGCGCGTTGCCAACAAATCCCTGAGCTCCATTTTTTCTTCCTGGGTCAATTCACTGAGTCGATCGCGCAACGCGTCGATGCGTTGATTGCGCATGCGGCCTTCCAATTGGGCGAACACACCGGCCATTTCTTCCAGCCAGCTGTCGTGATCGCCGGGCAAGCTGATGCCGGCCAAGGTGGTGAGCGAGCCATGCGCGCCGTGCGCGTCGAAGGCTTCCAGCAAACCGCCGGTGGTGAGTTGCGGTCGCGCGTGCATGGTTTCAATCAAGCTGATCAATAGCGGCACGCCGGGTTCGTCCAAACCTTCAATCGCACGCGGGTCGGGAATATCGAGTGCCAGACTCGGATCCTGCAGCAGCAGGCTGATCGCATGACGCACCAAGCTACGCTTCACATGCATCGAGGCGTTTTGACCGGCGACTTGGCCCTGCGGCGACTTGCCAAGATCAACGCCGGTGAGTTCGTGGATGCGCGCGACCAAGGCATCACGGAATCCGCCATCGGGAATCTTTGCGATGTCGTCACGGCAGCGGTCCAACAGCGTGGCCTTGCCGCTGGTGGTGGTCATCGACAAGCCATGCGCGCGTTGCGCGAAATAGAACTCCGACAAATCGGTGGCGGCATCCAAACGCGCATTGAATGCGGCTGCGCCTTCAGAGCGCACGATGGTGTCGGGATCTTCGCCGTCGGGCAGGAACAGGAATTGCGCGCGGCGTCCGTCACGCATCGCAGGCAATACCGATTCCACCGCCTTCCACGCGGCGCGTCGGCCGGCACTGTCACCGTCAAAACTGAAGACCGCAATTGGCGCGTTGCGGAACAACAACTCCGCATGCTCCGGCGTGGTCGCCGTGCCCAAGGTCGCCACCGCGAAATCAATGCCGTGCTGCGCCAACGACACCACGTCCATATAGCCTTCGACCACCAACAATCGGTCGAGCTTGTTGTTGGCCTGTTTGGCTTGCCACAAACCGTAGAGCTCGCGCCCCTTATGGAACAGCGGGGTTTCCGGCGAGTTCAAATATTTCGGTGATTGCTCGTCACTCAAGACACGTCCGCCGAAGCCGATCACCCGGCCGCGGCGGTCATGAATCGGGAACATCACGCGGTGGCGGAATTTGTCGTAGACGCGACCGTTGTCGTTGCGCGAAAACATGCCGGCCTTTTCCAGCACTTCCATGCGTCGCGCGTCGGTGCCGAGCCGCGACATCAATCCGTCGAAGCTGTCCGGGGCATAGCCGATGTTGAAGCGTTCAATGGTGGACGCGCTCAAGCCACGAGCGGCGAGATATTGGCGCGCCACATCGCTGCTGGTGAGTTGCGCTTGATAGAAACGCGAGGCCGCATCCAATCCGCCGAACAGGGGTTCGGCTTCGGCGTTGCGGTTTTGTTGCCGGGTATCCTTCGGCACTTCGACACCGGCCTGTTTGGCCAGCTCGTCGATCGCATCGAGAAACTCCAAGCGATCAAAATTCATCAAAAAGCTGATCGCGGTGCCATGCGCGCCGCAGCCGAAGCAGTGATAGAACTGTTTGTTAGGTGAGACGAAGAACGACGGCGAGCGTTCGTTATGGAACGGGCAACAAGCGGTGTACTCGTTGCCCTTTTTCTTCAGCGGGACGCGGGCCTGCACGACTTCCACGATGTCCGTGCGTGCCAGCAAGTCATCGATGAATTGGTCGGGGATGCGTCCCACAAGTCTCCGGCGATACCGCTCAGCTCAGGCGCTGCTTGACCCATTTTGACACGAGCGCCATGTCGGCTTGGCCGGCGAGACGCGGTTTCAGGACGCCCATCAACTTACCCATGTCGGCGGCGGAGCTCGCGCCGGTTTCGGCGATGGCGGCATCGACGGCCGCGGCGATTTCCGCTTCGCCCATCTTGGCTGGCAAGTAGGTATCGATGATGGCGAGTTCGTCGCGTTCAATCACGGCGAGGTCTTCGCGCGCGGCGGCTTCGTACTGGCTGATCGAATCGCGGCGTTGTTTCACCATCTTTTCCAGCACGGCGAGCACAGCGGCGTCGTCGAGTTCGATGCGTTCGTCGACTTCTTTTTGTTTGATCGCGGCATTGATCAGGCGGATGACGCCGAGCTTGGCTTTTTCGCCGCTCTTCATCGCCGCTTTCATGTCATCAGTCAGTTGTTGCTTCAAGGACATGCGGATTCTCCAGAGTCTAAAAACACAAAAAGCCGGCGACGCGAACGCGTGCCGGCTTTGTAAGCCACGCAACCGCGGCTTAGTACATGCGTTGGCGCTTGGTGACGTCGCGCGAGGTGCGGCGCGCTTGGCGCTTCACTGCAGCGGCGGCTTTGCGCTTGCGTTCCTGCGTCGGCTTTTCGTAGAACTCGCGCTTGCGCACTTCGGCAAGGACGCCTGCCTTTTCGCAGGTGCGCTTGAAGCGGCGCAGGGCAAATTCAAACGGTTCGTTTTCGCGGACTTTTACGGCTGGCATGTGGAATCTCTGAAAGGAAGTCACGACCTGGCGGTCGAGGGTGAGCCGCATATGGTAGCGCAGGTCGAACCCTGCGCGCAATGGGGGTAATCTATGCCCATGCGAGTACTCGGAATCGAATCATCCTGCGATGAGACCGGCGTGGCGGTGTATGACACCGCATTCGGCGGCGCGGCGGGGCTGCGCGCGCATGAAGTGTATAGCCAGATCGACCTGCACGCCGCCTACGGCGGGGTGGTGCCCGAGCTAGCCAGCCGCGACCATGTGCGCAAATTGCTGCCCCTGGTGCGCGAAACCTTGCGCGAAGCCGGGCTCAGCACCACCGAATTGGACGGCGTGGCCTATACCGCCGGGCCGGGCTTGGTGGGCGCGCTGATGGTGGGCGCGGGCTTTGCGCGGGCCTTGGCCTTCGCGCTGGAGATTCCCGCGGTGGCGGTGCATCACATGGAAGGGCATCTGTTGGCACCGCTGATGGAAGACGACCCGCCCGAACCGCCGTTTGTCGCCCTGCTGGTGTCCGGCGGCCATACCCAGTTGGTGCATGTCGCCCGCATCGGCGACTACCGCTTGCTTGGCGAAACCCTGGACGATGCCGCGGGCGAAGCCTTCGACAAGACCGCCAAATTGATGGGCCTGCCGTATCCGGGCGGGCCGCAGTTGGCGAAGTTGGCCGGCATCGGGCGGCCGGGTCTGTTCAAATTCTCGCGGCCCATGGTCGACCGGCCGGGCTTGGATTTCTCATTCAGCGGCCTGAAGACGCAAGTCCTGTTGGCCTGGCGCGGTTCCGACCAATCCGATCAAACCCGCGCCGACATTGCGCTGGCCTTCGAAGAAGCGGTGGTCGACACCTTGCGCATCAAGTGCGAACGCGCCTTGGATGCCGCCGGCTGCGACACGCTGGTGGTTGCCGGCGGCGTGGGTGCCAACCGAAAATTGCGCGAGCAGCTGCAAACCATGGCGGCAAAACGCGGCGGGCGGGTGTGTTTTCCGAGGCCGGAACTGTGCACCGACAACGGCGCGATGATCGCGTTCGCGGGCGCCTTGCGTTTGCAGGCCGGCGAGTCGGTGGATGCACAAGTGAAAGTGCGGCCGCGCTGGGACATGGCCGAATTGCCGACGCTCGACACAGTGACAGGATCACACGCATGACCGATGTGGTGTTTATCGAAGCTTTGGAAATCGACGCGCTGATCGGCATCTACGATTGGGAACGCCGCGTGCGTCAAACGCTGTCGTTCGATATCGAAATGGAATTTGACAACCGCATCCCCGCGGCCGCCGATGACATCGCGCTGACCTTGAACTACAAGGCGGTAAGTAAACGGCTGATTGAGTATGTGCAATCCACCGGCTTCGGTTTGGTGGAAACCTTGGCCGAACGCTGCGCCGAAATCATCTTGAACGAATTTGATGTACGACGCGTGCGCTTGAAATTGAGCAAGCCCGGTGCAGTGCGCGGTGCGCGCGCTGTAGGTGTGCGCATCGAACGCAGTCGCGACCCCTGATCCCATGACCACTGCCTTGTTGAGCCTGGGAAGCAACCAGGATGCTGTTCGCTACTTTGATGCTGCGGCCACGGCGCTGCGCGCGCGGTTTCATGCCGTCGTGCTGTCGCGCGCTTATGTGTTTCCCGCGGTGGGTTTCGAGGGCGCGGATTTTTTGAATGCCGCGGCGGTGATTGAGAGCGATCTCGACGTCTATCAATTGAATGATTGGCTGCACGCGCTGGAAGACGCGCATCAGCGCGACCGAAGCGGCCCGCGATTTGGCGACCGCACCTTGGATATCGACATCGTGTATTTCGGCGATCAAGTGGTGAACGGGCCGGGTCATCTGCAAATTCCGAGGCCCGACATCAAACACGCCTTCGTGTTGAAACCGCTGGCAGAGATTGCGCCGGACTTCATCGATCCGGTGCGCGAATTGCCTTTGGCGGAAATGTGGCGTGCGCATCGCGAATACACGCGGGCATTCGCACCACTGCCGGTACCGGGTTTTCCCTGAGCAAACCGCTTCGAGGCTTCAGGGAACCAACATGCGTCCGCCGTCTAGGCGCAGGGTTTCGCCGGTGGTGAAAGTCGCTTCGGTGATCAACCAAGCCACGGCCTTGGCGATTTCTTCCGCGGTGCCGGCACGTTTCAACGGGGTGCGCGCGATGATGCCGGCCTGATAGCTTTCGTCGGCATCCGCGGCGCCGTTGTTCTCCGGCCACAAAATGGCGCCGGGCGCGACGGCATTGACGCGAATGGTCGGTGCCAATTCCACCGCCAAGGCCCGCGTCATTGCCTGCAGGGCCGACTTCGCCATGAGGTAGAGCGTGTGGTCGCGCAACGGACGGTCCACGTACACATCCACCAGATTCACAATGCTGCCGCCTTGGGCGGCCAAGTGCGGTTGCGCCGCTTGGACCAGGAAGTAGGGCGCACGCGCATTAGCGGCGAACGCGGCATCCCATTGCGTGGCACTGGTGCTGCCGACGCGGGTGACATCAAAAGTCGAGGCGTTGTTGACCAAGGCATCCAAGCGGCCGAAGTGCGTGATGCAGGTATCGATCAGCACCGGCAAGGCGTCGAGATCGGCCAAGTCCGCCTGCATCACCACGGCACTGTCGTTGCGCAAACCGTTCAAGTCGGCCGCCAACGCATCGGCCTCCGCGCGTGACCGATGGCAATGGATGACGACAGAGAAACCGCGCGCATGCAGCTCGCGTGCAATCGCCGCACCGATGCGTTTACCGGCGCCGGTGATCAAAGCAACGGGTGCGGTGGAAGTCTTCATCGCCGTATCTTCGCATGATCGTGCACGCGGCCCATGTGCCAACACCCCGCGCACACGCGCGGCGATATCCTAGACAGTCCGTTTTCCGGTAGGTCCGACGTGGTCACAATTCCCGAGCCCGACGCGGATGCCCGCGCCCACAGTGATGCACTGCGCGAGGGCATTCGACAATTCATCGCCGCTGAAGGCGGTCGCATTCCGTTCTCGAAGTTCATGGAGCTGTGCCTGTATGCGCCGGGGCTCGGTTATTACAGTGCCGGTGCACGCAAATTCGGTGCCGCCGGTGATTTCGTCACCGCCCCCGAAATCGGTTCGTTGTTCGCGCAATGCGTGGCCGAGGCCACGGCGCCGGTGCTCTCACAGTTGGGCGGCGAGGGCGATTTCTTGGAAATCGGCGGTGGCAGCGGTGCGTTCGCCGCCGATGTGTTGCAGGCCTTCGAGGCGCAGGGCATCCTGCCGCGGCGTTACAAGATTCTCGAACCCAGCGCCGACCTTCGCGAGCGCCAAGCCGAACGGGTGCGCGATGTCCTGCCCACCCATTTGGCCGAACGGGTCGAGTGGTTGGACGGGCCGATCAGCGAGTCGTGGCGCGGTGTGGTCTTCGCCAACGAAGTGATCGATGCCTTGCCGACCACGCGCTTTGTCATCGGCGATGAAGAAGTGCTGGAAGAATACGTTGAACTAGATGGTGAAAATTTCACCATCACGACGCAGCCGGCAGACGCGCTCACCGCCGCCGCCGTGCGAAGTGTGGAGCTGCGTTTGGATGCGCCGCTGCCCCAAGGCTATCGCTCTGAGATCCTGCCGCAATTGCCTTATTGGGTGCAGGCCGTGATCGGCCCGATGGCCGCGGGCGTGCTGTTGTTTGCGGATTACGGTTACCCGCGAAGGGCCTTCTACCATGCCACCCGCAGCGACGGCACCTTGCGTGCCTTCCGTCGTCACCACGTGGTGAGTGACGTGATGGCATGGCCCGGATTGCAAGACATCACGGCGTCGGTGGACTTCACCGCTTTGGCCGAGGCCGGCACGGACGCGGGCTTCAGTTTTGCCGGCTACTGCACACAAGCGGATTTCCTGATTGCCAACGGCTTGGAAAAATTCGCCACCCTGGCCGAAGGCGCGTGTGCCGATGAAGTCGCGCGCTTGCGTATTCGCGAACAGGTCAAGCGGCTGACGTTGCCGTCGGAAATGGGCGAGCGTTTCCAGGTAATGGGCTTCTCGCATCAGGTGGAATTTGATGCGGCGTTTTTGCTCGGTGACCGGAGCTACAGCCTGTGATGTCGGTCGGACGTTCCTTGCGTGATTTCAAGCGGCCGGCGTTGTGGTCGGCGATTTGGACCTTCGGCATCGTGCTGGCGGTGGTGCTGTCACTGTTGCCGCCGGCCGACATTCCCAGCCCGCCCTTGGGCAACGACAAGCTCGGGCACTTCCTCGCCTATTTCGTGCTGATGGCGTGGGCGGTCATGCTGTACGCACAGCGTGCGAGTTGGGTTGCCTCCGCCGTCTTGTTGTTCGGTCTCGGTATCGGCATGGAGTATTTGCAGGGCGCGATGCACCAAGGCCGGCAACGCGACTTGAACGACATCTACGCCAACATGTTGGGTGTGATCGCCGGCTTCGCTTTGTGCCTCACACCGCTGCAACGCTTGTTGCAAAAGTTGGATCAGCGTCTGCCTGGATGACCGCGTGCCGCGGCGACGGCTTGAATGCGTGCTTTGCGCATGGCCTCACCGATGGCCGGTCCGCTCAAGCCTTCGGCGACATCCGCGGCACGTACCGCGCTGGCAGCGGCAAACAGGCGACGCAATTCATCGCCTGACGGATAGGGCTGATCTTGCAATCCGCTGCGTCCGCGATTGTCTGCTTCGCAGACTTTGGCCATGGCGTCGATGCGTTCTGGGTCGCGGAATGCATCGTTGCGTTCGAACAATTCGATCACCGTCGAATCCTTCAGCTCGAAGATGCGATGCACGTTCAAATGTTCCTTGCAAACACTCAAGGCCAATTGCCGGTGGCGCACCGGTACGCGCAGGCGCTCACACACCGCTTTGACCAGAGGCAGGCCGCGTTGCTCGTGCATCACGTGCTTGGGTAACTCGCTCTTCGGCGTGACACCTTTGCCGAGGTCATGCACCAACGCGGCAAAGCCGATCCGGTCATCCCCCGGCGCAATGCGCGCCGCTTGCTGCAGCACCAATTCGACATGGATGCCCGTGTCGACCTCGGGGTGATATTCCGCGCGCTGGGGCACGCCATACAAGGCCTCGACCTCGGGCAGCACCACGCGCAAGGCATCGCATGCGTGCAAAGTGCGGATGAACGCGTCCGGCGACGCGCTCGCCAACGCCCGTTGCATTTCCTGCCACACGCGCTCGGCGACCAGATGTTCCAACTCGCCAGCAGCGCTCATGTCGCGCATCAGCGCGAGCGTCTCGGGGGCGACGGTGAATCCGAGGCAGGCAAAGCGCGCCATGAAGCGGGCCGCGCGCAATACGCGCAAAGGATCTTCCGAAAATGCCGGGCTCACATGACGCAATACGCGCGCTTGCAGATCGGCTTGTCCATTGAACGGATCGACCAGCGTGCCGTCGTCCGCCTGCGCAATGGCATTGATGGTGAAATCGCGTCGCGCCAAATCACTTTCCAGACTGACGTCGGGGGCGGCATGCACGACAAAGCCGGTATAGCCCTTGCCTGATTTGCGCTCGGTGCGCGCGAGCGCATGTTCTTCCTGCGTTACCGGATGCAGAAATACCGGGAAGTCACGACCGACCTGCCGGAAACCTTTCGCCAACATGTCGTCGACGGTGGCGCCGACCACCACGTAATCGCGATCACCGCCGGGCAGACCCAGCAACGCATCACGAACCGCGCCACCGACTAGATAGGTCTGCACGACGATGGGGAATCAGCGCGCCGCGTGTGCGGCCGGGCAAACGAATCGCGTGCGATTGCCGCTCATGCGGCCGGCCATGCGGTCGGTCAAGCGCAGCGCGTCACCACGCATGCGCCAGTCGTACATCACGCTGAATGCGAGCACGCGCGGCACGTATTCCCGGGTTTCCTTGTAACTGATCGTTTCGATCCAAGTGTCCGGATCGAAACTGCCACGTTGCGAGGTCCAACGCGCCACCGGCCCCGGGCCTGCGTTGTACGCGGCAATCGCGTAGGGCAGTTGTCCGTACTTGTTCCACATCTCGCGCAAGTAGGCGCTGCCCAGCGCAATGTTGGCGTCGGGTTCGTACAAGGTTTGACTGCCGGCGTAGGGCAGGCCGATCCGGTTGGCGGTTGCCATGCCCGTGGCCGGCATCAATTGCATCAAGCCCATCGCGCCCGCGGGCGATTTGACCTCGGCATCAAACAGACTTTCGGCGCGGATTTCCGCTGCCACCCACGCAGGATCCAGCGCATTCTTCGCGGCTTCGCGTTGAATGGTGTCGGCATGATGAATCGGGAAACGCAAACGATAGAAACGCGCTTCTTCCGGATCCTTCAAATCGAAACCGAACACGCCGCGATCAAACCAGCCGTCCTTCTGTGCGACTTCAATGGCGGCGAAACGTTGCTCGCGCGACATCGGTGTGACCGCCGCCGCCCATTCCTTGGCTGCCCACTCCTTGCGACCAATGCGACGCAAAGCCAGGGCGCGTTGTAGGGCAGGATTGCTTTGTACAGATGCCAGCCGCAACGCCGGGGCGTACTCGCACAAGGCATAAGGGGCATTGATGCGATCGGCCGCCAAGTAGCCATAGAACTCGGATTTTTCGGCGGCTTTGCGATAGTTCTCACGCGCCGATGCTTGATCGCCGATCAGTTCGCTGAAGCGCGCATCGAAGTAGCGCCAACGTGCGCTGTCACGCTGCTCGGCCGGCATGGCGCGAATGGCGGCACGTGCGCCGCGCCAGTCGGAACGCGCCATGGCTTCGCGCACGCGCACTTCGTTGAAACGCTCGTCGTAAGCCACGGCTGGCACCGCATTCAAACGGCGCAGGGCTTCAGGCTCATAGGAAACGGCCGATTGCACGGCAATTTCATTCAACACTTTGCCGCTTTGGCTGCTGTCGAGATCGAATGCGGCGACATATCGCGGCAGGGTCATCTCGGCGGTGATCGGGCTCGACTTGGCCAGACGCACCAACCCCGAGGTGATCACCTTGCGGCTGCGTTCGTCTTTGGGCAGCGACATCGCGCTGTCTTGCACCGCGGTCAAAAAGCTTGCATAGGCATTCGCAATGCCGGCTTCTTCCGGCGGCAAGCCGACGGCGGCATCACGGATGACATTCGGTTGGTTGTTTTCGATGGCGTTGTCGATGCGCTGCCAGCGTTGGCTGTTGCCGATCAAGGCGCGCGATTCCAGCAGTTGCATCACCGGCTGACAACTTTCGGAGAACGGTTTGCCGTTGGCATAGACCGGCTGCAAAGCAATGGCCCATTGCGTGTCATTCGGCGAGCCCATGGCGCGCGCGTACGCAGCCAAACAGCGCTCGTTGTCGGACTTGGCATTCAAATCCGCCAGGCGCGACAGTTCGGCCCACTGCATCCGGCGCGACAAAGTCGGCAGCCAGATGTCGCGGAACGTTTTACCGACGGCGTCATTGGCATGACGTTGCAAGAACGCGTTGCCTTCACCGAGCGTGATGGTGTTGAGGTTGCGGCGCAGCTCGGCGTATTCCAACCAACCGAACAAGGGATGGCCTGCGAGCGCGGTTTTTTGAGCGGCGCTCAGTCGGCCCATTTCGGCATCGAGCAGCGCGGCCTTCATGGCGGCATCGGTGTTCGCCAATACAGCGCCGGGCTCGGCGTTCGCGGTGCCGCCCACATTCATGGCGGGATCTTTCGATGCGGTTTGCGGCGGCTCGGCGTGGCCGCGCTGCGAACATGCGGCAAGACTCAACGCAACGAGTGCGAATTGGATGGATTTTTGCAGGTTCATGCTTTGACTATAGCCGAGCCCGCGCGGCGGTCAGGTGACATGCGTGTCGGCGGATTCAGCTGCCGTCGTGTGAGATTCAGTTTTTTACAGTCAGGGCGCCGAGCGGAACATCGAATTCAGCCGATAACGCCAAGTGGTCTGAAAACGCCGCTTTGAAGGCTTCCAGTTTCGACACTTTGAGTGTGTCGGTCATGAGGATGTGATCGATCGCGCGATTGGGCGACCAACTCGGGAACGTATGCACTTGGCAATGCGGCGGCTGCAGACGCGTGCGATTGAACAGCACGGCCATCTCCGGTTGTTCCATCGTGCAATTGAAATCGCCCATCAACACCGCGTGCTTCGCATCCGACAACAGCTCGGAAATGAAAGACAGTTGTGCCAAACGTGAGCTCGCGCCCAATGACAGATGCGCGATGGCGACGGTCAGACCCTCATCGCCCTCGCCGAATTTGGCCAGCAAGACGCCGCGGCCTTTGACGCGACCGGGCAGTGCATGGTCATTGACCTCGACCGGCGCCAATTGGCTCAACAAACCGTTGGCGCTGGAAGCGAGGCCGCCCACACTGCGATTGGTTTGATGGGTCCAGTAGGCGAAGCCGGCGCGATTGGCCAAGTAATGGGTTTGATTGGTGAATCCGGAGCGCATGCTGCCGGGGTCGGCCTCTTGCAGGCCGACGATGTCGTATTTGCCGGCGAGATCGGCGATGGCATCGAGTGCCGTTCGCTTGCCGCCGATCGGCAAGACATGGGACCAGCTGCGCGTCGCGTAATCGCTATAGCGGCGCGTGCTCGATCCGGCTTGGATGTTGGCACTCAGGAGCCGCAACGCGCGGCGCCCGGGTGCAGGGCCATCACTGTGCGGCATTGTCCTTCAGTGCGAGTGCGGTGGCGATGCGCAGCATGTCTTCCTGGGTCTTGCCCAAGACACGGTACGTGCCATTGACGATCAAGGTCGGCGTGCCTTCGACTTCACTGCGACGTGCAAATTGAACGGCTTGGTTCAAGCGGCCCTTCATCGCGAAGCTGTCCATGGCGCCGGCGAATGCCTTGGCATCGATGCCGTGGCTGGCGAGGAACGCCAACACTTCGTCACGCGAGGCATTCGGCTTCAGCACGCGATCCAAATGGATGGCATTGAACATGCGGTCATGGACTTGCGGGAGCTGGTTGGTCATTTCAGCCGCAAAGAAAACGCTGGCCAAGGTGTCGTTGTTGCCGCCCGACATCGGGATGCCGGCGAAACGCACGGTCTTCGGCAACAGCGGCTTCCATGCATCCACCAACGGTTGGAATTCGGCGCAATGCGGGCACCAATAGGCGAAGACCTCGGCGATTTCGGCGGTTTCACCATTGGTGAGCGGCTGCCACGGCGAACCGTCTTTGATCACCACATAGTCGGTGCCTTCAACCGGCGCCGGCCCGGTTTGCGCTTGTTCCATGATCACTTTTGCGGCGGCTTGCGCTTGCTTGACGATCTCCGGGTCCACTTGCGACTCGGCGGCAGGCGAAGCGGCAGCGGCTGCAGGCGTATCGCCGGTCGCTGCGGTGGTCGCGGGCGCGTCGCCCTTGTTGCAGGCAGTCAGGCTGAGCGCCAATGCGGCGGCGAACAACACGGGTTTGAGCAGAGAGGACATGGAAACTCCGGAAAAAAAATTCAACGAGGTGTAGTTGCAGACAATTTTTGGATCAATTGGTTCACGATACGGAACTGGTCGTCAACGCTTTGTCCCAAGACACGATACCGGCCATTGACGACCAGTGTCGGGGTACCGCCGACATCCGCGGCAATTTCGAAGGCGCGGGCGCGCTGCATGTCGGCGCGGACTTCCTTGGAGCGCATCAACGCGGCGAGTTCATCGCGCTTGGCGCCGAAGGCTTCAAGGTAGGCCGCGTACTCGTCAACGGAGGCGTTGATCGGGAAGTCGCCCTTCTCATGGATGGACTTGAACAACCCGTCGTGGGCGCGCGCGATGATGCCTTTGCGCAGTCCTGCGAAGTAGGCCAAGCCGTTCGGGTCGTCCAAATCGAATGCGGCGGGCAGGTAGGTCACGCGTACATTCTTCGGCACCTTGGCCTTCCACGCGGCAAAGGCCGGCTGGAAATGCGCGCAATGCGGGCAGCTGTAAGAAAACACCTCGACGACTTCGATCTTGCCGGCCAGCGGTTGCCACGGCTTGCCCTTGGCCATGTCCACATAGTCAACGCCGGGTTCCAACGGCTTGTCGGCGGCGAACGACGACATGGCCGCCATTGCCAGGCAGGCCGCTGCCAAGAATTTCATTACACGTTGCATCACGCTCTTGCTCCGTCAAAAAAGAAAACGCCGGCTCAATGATGAACCGGCGTTCTATTCCAGCAACTGAATTGCGGATCAGTTCGCGGCGGGTGCCGTTTCGGCAGGTGCTGCGGCCGCCGCTGCCGGTGCCGGCGCAGGTGCCGCTGCTTCCGCGGCCATGAATTTGGCCACGCGATCGCCGTCGGCTTCTTCGCTGCGGTCATGCAGACCTTGGATATAGGAGCCGAGCGCCTTGATTTCTTCGTCGGTCAAGGTTTTGACTTCCTGCGCCATCAAGGCGTGCAGCTTGTCGTCCTTGACGGTGCTTTCCATGTCGCGGTATTCGGTCAGGCGGCGGCTGACATACCAGTCTTGCTGGCCGCTGATATGCGGATAGGCCGGACCCGGATTACCCTTGCCGTCGGGGCCGTGGCAGGCCATACAGGCAACGACGCCGCGCTTGGCATCACCGCGCAAATACAGCTGTTGACCGATTTCGAAGAACTTCATGCCCTTGTACGGGCTCTTCGGGTCGGTGACTTCGGTTTCATCGGCCACGCCCGCACCCGATTTCTGGGTGGCGAAATAGGCACCGACGTCGCGCATGTCTTGGGCGCTGAGGGCGGTGGCATACGGAATCATCAAGCCGGCGTTGCCGGTGGTGCGGTGACCCGACTTGAACAAGGCCAATTGACGCGCAATGTAGCGCTCGCCGAGGCCGGCAAGGCGCGGATACAGCGCTGCGTTGGTCCCGTTGCCGTCCAAGCCGTGACAGGCGGCGCAGGCGCCGGCTTTGGCCGCGCCAGCCTTGGCGTCACCCCAATGGGTAGCGTCGAGGGCTTCAAGTGCCTTCGGATCCAAGCCGCCCGCGGGGGCAGGGGCGGCGGCGGTGTCGGCCGGTGCGGCTTCGGCAACCGGCGCAGCGGCTTCAGGGGCGACCGGCGCGTTTTGCGCGACCGCGTAGCCAGCCAATGCCAGTGCGGCGATGCCCGCAACACTCCAAGTGCGAAGGTGACGCATGGGAACTCCCGAAAAAATGAACGTGGGGCATGAAGACCCCAAACCCCGAGATTATCGGATTCATCCGCCGTCCGGTCAATCTCGGCCGGGCGTGCCATCCTATGTCGCATGAGTAATCCCTTTGCACGCGCCCGCTATTTGCTGTCGGCGCACACGCCGCGGCAATTGCCGCCCACCTCCCTGAAAGAGGTCGCTTTCGCCGGCCGTTCCAATGCCGGCAAGTCGAGCGCGTTGAACGCCATCTGCCAACAGAACGCCTTGGCCCGGGTGTCGAAGACGCCGGGTCGCACCCAGCAGTTGGTCTTTTTCGATATGCCGCAGCATCCGAACATCCATCTGGTGGACTTGCCGGGCTACGGCTATGCCAAGGTGCCGAAAGACATGCAGGCGCACTGGCAGGCCTTCATCCATCAATACTTCCAAACCCGCGAGCAACTCTCGGGATTGGTGGTGGTGATGGATATTCGCCACCCTTTGCGTGAATACGATCTGCAGATGCTGTCGTATGCCGTGGAAAACGATCTGCCCGCACACTGCCTGTTGACCAAGGCCGACAAGCTCTCGCGCGGTGCGGCAGGCAACACCCTGCAAGCGGTGCGCAGCGAGCTCAAGCGCACCTTCGGCGACACGGTCAGCGTGCAGGTTTTCTCGGGTGAGTCCAAACAGGGGGTCGACGAGGCGCGCAGCGTTCTCGGTGGCTGGCTTGGAATCGCCGTATAGTGTTCGCCCGACGCCTTTGAGGAGAGTCCATGTCCGGTCCCAGTGCGCAAAATGAAACGCTGATCACCGGGCGCGCGCAGCTCGTTGACGTGTTGGCTTCCGGCGAGAAAGTCCGCGAGGCATGGCGCATCGGTACCGAGCATGAGAAGTTCGGCTTTCGCTTGGATGATCTGCGTCCTCCCACATTCGAAGGCGACCGCGGCATCGAAGCCTTGTTGAACGGTCTGACCCGTTTCGGCTGGGAGCCTTATGCCGAAGACGGCAAAGTCATTGCGCTCCTGCGAGACGGCGCGTCAGTGACCTTGGAGCCGGCCGGGCAGTTGGAACTCTCCGGTGCGCCGCTCATCGACATCCATGAAACCTGTCGGGAAGTCGGCACGCATTTGAACGAAGTGCGGCAGGTCGCCGACAGCCTCGGGCTCGGTTTTCTCGGCATGGGCTTCCAGCCCAAATGGACGCGCGAAGAAATGCCGTGGATGCCGAAAGGCCGCTACAAAATCATGCGCGAATACATGCCGAAAGTCGGCAGTCTCGGTCTCGACATGATGACGCGCACCTGCACGGTGCAGGTCAATCTCGATTATTCGAGCGAAGCGGACATGATCAAGAAGTTCCGTGTCTCTCTGGCCTTGCAGCCGGTGGCCACGGCACTGTTTGCCGATTCGCCGTTCACAAACGGGAAACCGAACGGCTTCCTGAGCTACCGTTCGCACATCTGGACCGATACCGATCGCGATCGCACCGGCATGCTCGACTTCGTGTTTGACGAAGGCTTCGGCTACGAGCGTTATGTCGATTACCTGCTCGACGTGCCGATGTATTTCACCTATCGCAACGGTGAATACATGGACTACGCCGGCCACTCATTCAAGAAGTTCATGGCGGGCGAGCTCGACGGTTTGCGCGGCGAGCTGCCGACGCTGCGTGACTGGAACGACCACATGACGACGGCGTTTCCGGAAGTGCGCTTGAAAAAGTATCTGGAAATGCGCGGCGCCGACGGTGGGCCGTGGAGTCGTTTGTGTGCACTGCCGGCGTTTTGGGTCGGCCTTCTGTATGACGACGAAGCACTCGATGCCGCGTGGGATCTCGTCAAAAACTTCAGCATGGAAGAGCGCAATGCTTTGCGTGACGGCGTGCCCAAGCATGCATTGAAGTTGCCTTTCCGCAATGCCACCGTGCGCGAGTTGGCGATCGAAGCATTGAAGATTTCCGCGTCGGGATTGGCGCGTCGTGCGCGTGCCAATACTTGCGGCGTCAATGAAGCCGGTTTCCTTGAAAGCATCATTGATATCGCGGAAAGCGGCGTCACCGCCGCCGAACGCAAACTCGATCTGTTCCACGGCCCCTGGAATGGTGCCGTGGATCCGGTGTTCAAAGAGTTCGCGTATTGAGGAGCGGGATCAGCGCTTGCTGCGCTGATCCGACCCCGGTGTGACATCAGTTCGCAATCAATTCGACTTTGCCGAAGGCGACACCGAGCTCGACACCCTTGCCCTTGCCCGACAACGCGAGCGAGACATTGCCCTTGGTCATGACCTGTCCTTTCACGGCATCGCCGGCAGCGGCATTGGCTTCGGCTGTGGCGTAGGTGCCGAGCACCTCGCGGATGTCGCGAACGTCTGAGAATTCACCGTGCCCGTTTTTGATCTTGGATTGGCCGGCGGTGAGTCCACCGCCGCGGGCACGAATCTTGACGTTCAAGGTTTGCCCGTTTTCGCAGCGCACCACGCCATTGCCGTCCGCGCGCTTGTAAAACAACGACCAACCCGACAACGAATAGGTCAACTTGCAATCCAGATTGCGTGACTGCGCTTGCGCCGGCGAGGCCGACAGGATGGCGGCGCCGAGCACGGCGCCCATAAAGGCTTTTGACAACATCAGAGCGCGCTCCGTTACGGAAGAGGTGCGCCCATCGTATTACCCGGCGTCTGTACCGCGCAGATACGGCTCGACGGTGCCCTTGATTTTCATCGTCATCGGTTGGCCGCGACGATCGAGCGCGCGACCCACTTGCACGCGCACCCAGCCTTCGCTCACGCAGTACTCTTCGATATTGGTGCGATCTTCGCCGTTGAAACGCACGCCGATGCCTTTGTCGAGAAGCTCGGCATCGTAAAACTTGCTGCGCGGGTCGTTGCTCAGGCGGTCGGGCATTGCGTCGGTCATGGGTGGTCTCGTATTCACAATTTGTCGTCAAACATGAACGGTTGTGCCATTCATGTCGGGGTTTTCACATTCTAGCGCGTTGCACTTTTTCATCCTGCCCCGATGAAAAAATTCAAGGATCGCGGAATGAAAAAGCCCCTCCAGCACACGGCGCTCGCCTTGGCCTTGTTCGGACTGTGCGCCATCGCCACCAGCGAAGTGCGTGCGCAAACGGCAACACCCACGGCTACCACCGCTACCGATACGGCCGCGTCGGCCGGCTTCGAGTCGCGCACCGGTAAGTACGCCGTGCTGCGTGCCCAAGTGCTTTTGGAACGCATCTACTTTTCTCCCGGCCAGATCGATGGCATAAGCGGCTCGAACATGCGCAAGGCCGTCGCAGGTTTTCAAAACGCATACGGCGTGACCGGCACCGGATTGGACGAGGCGACGTGGACCGCGCTCGAGGCCAAGAGCCCGGGACCGGCGATTGTTGACTACACCTTGACCGAGGCGGATGTGAAAGGGCCCTTCCGCAGCATTCCGCGCGCGATGGCGGCACAGGCACGCTTGCCGGATTTGGGCTTCAGCAGTGTCGAAGAGAAGCTTGGTGAGAAATTCCACGCGAGCCCGACCCTGCTGAAAAAATTGAATCCGAACACTTCGTTTACCGCCGGTAGCGTGATCAAAGTACCCAATGTGCTCGACATTCCGAAGTTGCCGAAAGCCGAGAAAATCATCGTCGACAAATCCGCTTCCTTGTTGATCTTGGCGGATGCGGCCAATCATGTGATGGCGCAATTTCCGGTGACGACCGGCAGTGAGAACGACCCTTTGCCGATCGGCGATTGGAAGGTCAACGGCGTGGCTCGTGATCCCGAGTTCCACTACAACCCGAAACTGTTTTGGGACGCGCGCAAAGGCGACAAGAAAGCCACCATTCCGGCAGGCCCGAACAATCCCGTCGGCGTGGCGTGGATCGATCTGTCCAAGCCGCACTACGGCATTCATGGCACACCGGAACCCGCCAACATCAGCAAGACCCAATCCCACGGCTGCATCCGCATGACCAATTGGTCGGTGCTGCAAGTGGCTGACGCGGTGGGACCGGGCACCGCGGTATCGTTGGTGGAATAAGCCGCTGCAACTTCGGGAGTGAGTGAATGAGCGTGAAAGACAACCTGATCCGGTTTGTGCGCGGCAGTCTGATTTTCGTCATGGGCATCCTGATCGGCGGCGCAGCGGTCTATAACTGGGCCGGCAAGCAACGCTCCTTCCGCGAAGTGGCGCAAGTCACGCCACAACCGAGCGCGGGCGCCGTGGATCCGGCGACGCCGCCGACGCAACCTGTCGGTACGCGTCCGCGCGCGGATCTTCCGCCGGATGAGCCGGCCGGTCAGTTTGATGTTGCCGGCGGCACGAGCGCTTCGACCTCACCCTTGATCAGCGCCGGTTTGTTGATTCCGGTGCAAGGCGTGACGGCGGCGCAATTGACCGATACGTTCACTGACGCGCGCAGCGGCGGCCGCGTGCATGACGCGATCGACATCATGGCGCCGGCCGGCACCCCGGTGTTGGCAGCCGACAACGGCACCATTGTGAAATTGTTCAACAGCAAGTTAGGCGGCACCACGCTGTATGAGTTCGATGAAAAGGGCGACGTGGCTTACTACTACGCGCATTTGCAGTCTTATGCGCCGGGCATCACCGAGAACGTGAAGGTGAAGAGGGGCGATGTGATCGGTTATGTCGGTAGCACCGGCAACGCGTCGCCGAGCGCACCGCATTTGCACTTCGCGGTGATGGTGCTCGGCCCGGAAAAAGATTGGTGGAAAGGTGTTTCGATCAATCCCTTCCCCTTGCTTGGCGGTGAAAACAAACCGGTCGCTCCGGCAGCCACGCCGGCGGTCGCGCCGACCGTTCGCCCTTAACGCTCCTCGCGAACTGGCGTAAAGTGCGCAGTCATGAATATGGCTGCGCAAGCACTGCTCCATCCTTTTGACACCGGTCGTTTGCCGTGGCCGACCAGCGGCCGCGTCTGCCTGTTGAATGCCGACGAGCTGCAAGGGTGGAATGGCACGCGCTTCGACTGCGTGCAAACCTTCAAGCCGCTGGCGGATGCCGTGGGTCGTCGTTATGGCCACTGCGTGCCGGACGTGCCGGATGCACGCTGCGAATACGATTGGGTGTTGGTGTTGCCGCCGCGTGCGCGCGCGTGGTCGCGTGCGTTGTTGGCGCATGCCGCGCAATTGGCCAAGCCTGACGGCTGCATCGTGATCAGTGCCGGCAACGATGAAGGTGGAAAATCGCACGCCGCCGATTTGAAGCAACTGCTCGGTGAGGTGGTCGAGGCCGCGAAACACAAATGCCGCATCGCCTGGGGATCGCCCGTACGGTTTGATACGCAACTGGCCGATCAATGGATCGCAGCGGCCGGCCCCAAGCGTCGCGCCGACGGTGTGTGGACACAGGCCGGCGTGTTTTCTGCAGATGGTGTTGATCCGGCCACGGCGATGTTGCTTGCCGAATTGCCGGCAGGGCTGAAAGGCCGGGTAGCGGATTTCGGCGCCGGTGCCGGCGTGATTGCACAACACATCGCGCGCCATTGTGCAGGCGTGGAAGCGCTGGTCTTGTACGAAGCGGAAGCACGCGCCCTGGCGATGGCGCGCAGAAATCTGGCTGACGCCCCGATACCTTGCGAATTTCATTGGGCCGATGTCACACGGGAAGTCGAAGGGCGATTCGATGTGGTGGTGAGCAATCCGCCGTTTCATGCCACCGGCAAGGCCGGTCTGCCGGCGTTGGGTCAAGCCTTCATCGAAGTGGCCGCTGCGCATTTGGCGCCGGCGGGTGAACTGTGGCTGGTCGCGAACGCGCATTTGCCTTATGAGGCGGCGCTGACGCGGAGTTTCCGCGAGGTGGAAACGGTGCGCGCCGCGCGCAATTACAAAGTCATCAAAGCGACAGGGCCGCGCCGATGAAACTGCTCCGCTATTTGGCTAACTTGGGTTACGGCAGCCGCCGCGAGGTCTTGGCGATGTTTGCAGACGGACGTGTGACCGACGTGGACGGCGAACTTTTGTATGGCGACGACGTGCGCGCGCATCACACGGTGCGTCTCGATGGCGCGCCGCTCGATCCGGCACCGGGTGTGTTTCTGATGATGAACAAGCCGGTTGGGGTCACGTGCTCGGCCAAGGACCAAGGCAAGCTCGTGTACACCTTGCTGCCGCCGCGCTTCAAATTGCGCTCACCGATCGTTTCCACCGTCGGCCGGTTGGATCGTGACAGCAGCGGTCTGTTGCTGCTGACCGACGACGGCACTCTGTTGCACAAAATCATTTCGCCTAAGTCGAAGTTGCCCAAGGTGTATCGGGTGACGCTCGCGCGCGATCTGCGCGGCGATGAAGGCGAGGTCTTTTCCAGCGGCCGCTTGATGCTCGACTCGGAGGAGACGCCGTTGTTGCCGGCGGAGTTCGAACGCCTCGGCGATCGCGAAGCGCGCGTCACCTTGCACGAAGGGCGTTACCACCAAGTGCGACGGATGTTCGCGGCTGTGGACAATCATGTCGTCACTTTGCACCGCGAACGGATCGGCGGCTTGGCATTGAATGGCTTGCCCGAAGGCGAATGGCGTCTGCTCGACGATAACGACCGGCAGCAACTGTTCGGCTGATTCGCCCGCGCTTCAGCCCGGATCTTTCAACGAGGCCATCAAGGCATCAAAACCGGCATTGCCGAGCTCGGTCATGGTCGCGATATTGCGATCGATGATGGCATCCGGCTGCGGATAGGCGTCGACGGCGCGTGTCACGCTGTCCTCGCGCAACAGATGCAGGATCGGGAACGGTGCGCGATTGGTGTTGTTGGATGCATCGTCGAGGGCGGCATCCGCGAATTGATAGTCCGGGTGGAAGCTCGCCACTTGGATGTCGCCGCTGAGCCCGAGGCTGTCCAACAGCGCATCGGCCTCGCCGAGAAAATCGTTGTAGTCGTAGAAGTCGGTCAGCACTTCCGGATGCACGATCAGCGTCGTGTCCACGTCGCTCGCCGGGGTATCGCGCAAATGCAGCAACTCTTCACCCAGGGTATGCAGCAAGGCGTCTTCGGTACTGGCATCGCTCACCACGATGCGCGCTTGATTCTTCACCATCACCGCTTTGGCGAACGGACACAAATTCATGCCGACCACCACTCGCTCGATCCAGCGACGGGTGAGGACTTCAACAGTGGCGGCGTCCATGCTCACGCGCGTCAGTCGCGGAAGTTGTCGAACTGCAGCGGGAGCTCGAAGGTTTTTGCGCGTAGCAAGGCCATGGTGTCTTGCAGATCGTCACGCTTCTTGCCGGTGACGCGTAGCTTGTCGCCGTTGATCTGCGAATCGACTTTCAGTTTGGCGGTTTTGATTTCCGCTTGGATTTTCTTGGCCAGTTCGCGCTCGATGCCTTGCTTGACGGTGATCTTCTGCCGCGCGCCAGCCACGTTGGTTTCGATGTCGCCGGTTTCCAGGCAGCGCGGGTCGATCTTGCGCGCGATCAGGCGCGCATTGAGGATGTCGGTCATTTGCTGCAGCTGGAAGTCGCTGGGCGCGCGCAGGCTGATGACGGCATCTTCCAAGGTGAATTCGGCATCCACGCCTTTGAAATCAAAACGCGTCGAGAGCTCGCGGTTGGCTTGGTCCACGGCGTTGGTCAATTCGTGGGTGTTGACTTCGGAAACGATGTCGAAGGAGGGCATGATCGGGCACCTGCGGTCGGAAACAAGGCCTACAGCTTAACAACGCAGCGCTCGGATGCATGTCAACCGGCGTGTCAGCCGCCCGCTTTCAATTCGTGCAAACGGCGCGTGTCGAGCGGGGATGCGCGTCGCGCCAAGCGCGTTTCCAACAGGCCGATGGCCGCTTCGGTTTGGCCGGACATCGCCAAGGCATGCACGATCGTGTCTTCCACCACATCGCATTGCGCTTTGCTGGCGCCGACATCTTCGATGTGCGACAGCGCGGTTTCCAGATGCGGCGACACCGACTTCCAGTCACCTGCCACCGCCGCGATCAAGCCGCGACACAGCGGGGCGATGGTCGACGTGAACAGCGCGTCTTCATGCGATTCCGCATAGCTGAGCAACTGACGCAGGCGCTGCGCATCCGAGGCCGTCGCCAAGGCCAAGGCCACGTGCATTGCCGCAAACGCCGAAGGCGGTGCTTCGAACCAGGTGGAAGGCGCCGCCTCGATCACTTCGCGCACGCAGGGTTCGTTTTCCCACGCACCGGTCATGCGACCACGCCAGAGCAGGGCGCCCGCATCCATCAAGATGCGGCAGCCGGAAACCTTCGGCGGCGCAAGATCGCGCATGTAACGTCGATGGAAGGCCTCGGTATCGCCGAGCATCAATTCATGAAGCGCGGCATGCCAGGAAAAGTGCGAGCGGTGATTCGTGGTGGCCGCTTGGGTGGCGATCCATTGCTCCAGCCATGCAAGGCCTTCGGCATGTTCGCCGCGCTCGTAATGGATATGTGCCTTGGCATGCGCTGCGTGGCCGAACGACGGATCGCAAGACAGCGCGTAGTCCACCAATACGGCGGCTTCATCGAGACGGCCTTGTTCTTGGCGGATGAAACCGAGTTGCGAGGCATACCAGGGATCATCGCCGTAGGCTTTGCCCAAGGATTCGATGAAGCTCGCGGTGTGGCTGCCGGCGGTCAGGCCGCCGAAAGCAACGCTCGGCACGGCGACACCCACGGCGAAGGCATCACGCGGAAAATTGGCGATGTGTTGCAGCAATGCCTCGGCACCGGTTTGCGCGTCGCGCTGCAAGCGCGCTTCAACCGCGGTCAAGAAACTGCGTGTGCGCGCGTCGAGCAGTTGGCTATCCGCGGCGACCAACGCGGCGGCGAGCGCGGTTTTGCCTTCGCCTTCCAGACACCATTCATTGCCCAGCAGCGCCAACGCGGCATGGGCTTGCACAAACTGCGGGTCAATTGCGATCGCACGTTCGAGCGCTGCTTCGACACCGTCTTGAATGCGCAACAGACGCGAGAGCGCGCGGTTGTATTCGGCTGCGGCTTCCGCGGACGTCGGCAAGACGTTGCCATAGGCATCGCGTTGCATGGGCACGTCGCCGTTGCGAAGGCGATGGTTCAACAGGGTGGCGAGTGCTTGCGCTTGCGCGCGGATTTCCGGCATCGCGGTGGATTCCCAGAGGTCGCCGCGGCGCAGGGCACCGAGGGCAAACAGGCCCCCCGCAGCGCCGTTCGCATCCAAGACCGCGCCGTCTTCCCGAGTGGCAATACCCAAATCAGCAGGTCCCGACTTGGCAAGCCCGCCCGCCGCCAGCGCCGACAACAGCGGATCCGAATGCAATGTCGCGACAGCGCCCGTGCAATTCACGATGGCCGACACAGTGAGACGAGTGCCGTCGGTGAGCGTGACCGTGAGGCCGTCTGCCGACGGAGCGATCGATCCGATTTCGCCGCGATGCTGCAACAGGCGACCGCTGCTGATGAGGGTGTCCAAACGTTCCGCTGTGATCGGCGGCATGCGATGACGATGCACATCCCAATTGCGGGCGTCTTCGCGCAGAAAACGTTGCTTGTCGCTTTCTGATAACTGTTGCCAAAGCCGTGCGGTGATCGGGCGCAATCCATCGAGCGCCGGTCGCCAATCGCCGGTGGCGGCGCGAACGCGCTCAAAATGCCAAGCCAGACGACCCCGTAGTGCGTCCAGATCCTGCAAGCGAGTGATGCCGGCGGGAGGTTGCACCGGTGGCGAAGGCGGGCTCGCATGGACATGCGGCAGCATCCCGGTGCGAGACAGGACGTGGATCTTGCGACCGGGGCGATCCGCGCTCAAGGCCAGATCGATCATGGTAAGGCCGGCGCCCACCATCAGCAGGTCACCGTCGGCGGGCAGGGCCTGCGTCCAGGGGTCGGCGATGAAATGCGCGTCGCGTTGCAGCGCGTCGGATGCCCAAGTCGGATCCTGTTTCAGTCCTGACGCCAAGACCACATGGCGTGCGCGGGTTTCACGACCGCTCTGATCGGTGAGAACGTAGTGCGCGTCTTCTTTGCGGATATCCACGACGCGTGCCCGTTGGATATCCAAGCCAACGCCTTGTGCTTGCGCGACGGCATCGTCGAGTACCGCTTTCAAATAACGGCCATAGTGGGCGCGCGGCACGAAATCCGAGGCTTGGATGCCGGCGTCGACGTTCCGATGCAGCCACGCCACGAAATGACCGGGCGCATGGGGAAAGGCCGACATGCCCGCCGCGGGCACATTTAACAAATGCAGGGGGTCGGGTGTGCTGTATGCCACACCGGAAGCCAGCGCGTCCGTGTCATCAAACAGGACGATGCGGGTGCCCTCAGGCAGCAGCGAGAGCAGATGGGTCGCAACCAGGCAGCCGGACGCACCGCCACCGACGATGGCCACCGGCATCGGCATTTGGGTGTTCGGGTCCATGTCTGCAAGGACGTTCAAATTCATTGGGGCGAAGACTCCTCGCGCTATTCGACACAGCCTAACAGCGAAGACAATTAGCCTTTCGTGATGCCGACCCCGTCGTCGGGCGGAGCCGATCCCTATCGATGTCTGTTTCGCCAAAATGCGCTTTTCGGATTTGTATCCGGATACAAAACAGATTTTTTCGATTTTTTGCAACGGCGTCATTCAATCCGTGCTGAAATGCTGCTTTCACCGTACATACGCTGGAGCAATTCAATGACCGGAATGATGGAAGCAAAGGTTCCCGACATCGGCGGGCACTCGGATGTGCCGGTCATCGAGGTCTTGGTCAAGGTCGGCGACAGCGTCAAGAAAGACCAGGGCTTGATCACCCTCGAATCCGACAAGGCGACGATGGAAGTCCCGGCGCCGTTTGACGGCGTGATCAAAGAATTAAAGGTGAAGTTGGGCGACAACCTGTCGGAAGGCAGTGTGGTGGCATTGATCGAACCCGCCGCCGCAGCAGAGGCGCCGGCAGCCGCGCCCGCACCGGCCGCCGCTGAAAAAACGGTGGCCTCTGAAACGGGTGCGAAAGTCGAACCGGTGGCGGTGGCCAAGCCGGCCGACAACGTCGCGCCGCAAACCAGTGCCGCGGCCCCGCTCAAAGCCGATGTCGAGCAAGCGAAAGCGCCGATGGGTGCAGGTTTGCCGCCGGTGCGCTTCGACGCCGATGCGGTGATGCCGGGCAAAGTGCCGTATGCCAGCCCCGCAGTGCGCCTGTTCGCGCGCGAATTGGGCGTCGACTTGGGTCAAGTCCAAGGCACAGCGAACAAAGGCCGCATCAGCCGCGAGGATGTCAAACAATTCGTCAAATCCTCGCTGGCCGGCGGCGGCACTGCCATGCCGGCTGCGTCGGGCGGTTCGGGATTGAACTTGCTGCCGTGGCCGAAGGTGGATTTCGCAAAGTTCGGCGAGATCGAAAGCAAGCCGCTGTCGCGCATCCAAAAAATCTCCGGTGCCAACCTCGCGCGCAACTGGGCGATGATTCCGCACGTCACCCAATTCGATCGGGCCGACATCACGTCGTTGGAAGAACTGCGTGTCTCTCTGAATAATGAAAATGCCAAGGCGATTGCCGCGGGCAAGGCCGGCAAACTCACCTTGTTGGCGTTCCTGATCAAAGCCTGCGTGGACGCCTTGCGCCGCTTCCCCAACTTCAATGCCTCGCTCGATGGCGATCAATTGGTGTTGAAGAAGTATTTCCATATCGGGTTCGCCGCGGATACGCCGAATGGCTTGGTGGTGCCGGTGTTGCGCGATGCCGACAAGAAGGGCGTGATGGACATCGCGCGCGAAATGGGTGAACTCGCCGCCTTGGCGCGCGAAGGAAAGTTGAAGCCGGAACAAATGCAGGGCGGGTGTTTCACCATCAGCTCGCTGGGCGGCATCGGCGGTACGTCGTTCACGCCGATCATCAATGCACCGGAAGTCGCGATTCTCGGCGTCTCCAAATCGGAACTGATGCCGGTGTGGGACGGCAAGGCATTTGCGCCGCGCATGATGTTGCCGTTGTCGTTGTCCTACGACCATCGCGTGATTGACGGTGCGGCGGCGGCACGCTTCACCGCGCACTTGGCGGATGTGTTGGCCGACATGCGTAGGGCCTTGCTCTAATCCGGCCGGGCCAAGCCCATGCACAAGCCTGACGACATCGGTCAAAAGCTGAACCAAACCGGCCAAAAGGTCGGTGAGGCGGTCAGCGGTGTCGGCGATCGCGCATGGGCGGATCTGCAACCGATCTTCGATTACAAGTTGGTGCACACCAGCGCCTTCGATCTCACCTTGGGTGGCATCGTCGGCACGGTGTTGGCGTTCGTTGTCGCATGGATTGTGTCCAAATGGCTGCAGCGGGTCATCAACCGCTACGGCGAACGGCAAAGCACCAGTGAGCGTGCGGCGCTGTATACGATTTCGCGCGTCGCCCATTACTTGTTGTTAGCCGCGGCGTTTGGCATCGCGCTGGCGGCACTCGGTATTCCGCTGGGCAAGTTCGGCGTATTCGCCGGTGCGCTCGGTGTCGGCCTCGGCTTCGGTCTGCAGACCATTTTCAGCAACTTCATTTCCGGCTTGATCCTGCTGTTCGATCGATCGCTGAAAGTAGGCGACTTCGTCGAGCTCGACCAAGACGTGCGCGGCACCGTGCGTGCGGTGAACATCCGTTCCACACGCATCACCACCAACGACAACATCGATTTGCTGGTGCCGAACTCCGAGTTCATCAACGGACGCGTGGTGAATTGGACGCACCGTTCGGTGAATCGCCGCATTCGTGTGCCGTTTCACGCGGCCTACGGTGTCGATAAGGAAATCGTCAAAAAAGCGGCGCTGGAAGCGGCCGCCGAAGTGCCGTTCACGCTTACGGTCGAAGGCACGCAAGCACCGCAAGTGTGGCTGGTCGAGTTCGGCGAGTCGATGGTCCAATACATGTTGGTAGTGTGGTTGAACGAAGATGCCGCGCGCCGCAATGTGGCGATTCGCGCCGCGTATCTGTGGGCGCTGGATACCGCGTTGAAAAAATACGGCGTTGAAATTCCACTGCCGCAACGTGATCTGCATGTCCGCAGTTTGTTCGGGTTGACCGGGAAAGACGCGTTCAAAGCCCTGCAGGGCGAACGCGACGTCGGCGAAGACCCCGACCAGCACGTTTTGAGTGCGGCAGAGCGCACGCGTCTATCGCGCAACGATGCGCAGGAAGACGCGCAAGTCGCGATTGAAAAAGAAGATGAATCCAGCGGGACAGGCAGCACCGCCGCCGCCCCCAACCCTTCCGAGGAGAAGCCCCATGGCTGAAGTCAAAGTCGTCGTTCCGGATATCGGTAGTCATGACGGCGTGCCGGTGATCGAAATCCTGGTCAAAGCGGGCGACAGCATCGCCAAAGATCAGGGTTTGATTACGCTTGAATCCGACAAGGCCACGATGGAAGTGCCTTCGACGGTGGCGGGGGTCGTGAAGTCCGTCGCGGTGACACTCGGCCAAAATTTGAGCACCGGTGATTTGGTTGCGGTGATTGACGCGGCTGCCGAGGCAAGTGCGGATGCGCCGGCTGCGGCGCCGACGCCTGCAGTCGCCGCACCTGCATCTGCACAAGCATCTGCGCCGGTGGTGCCCGTGCCGGCATCCGCACCAGTCGCCGCGGCGCCGACTCCGACTGCAAAGCCCGCTGGCAAATACAACTATGACTGCGACGTCGTCGTGATCGGTTCCGGTCCCGGTGGCTATACCGCGGCATTCCGCGCGGCGGATTTGGGGCTCGATGTGGTGTTGGTCGAGCGCAACGCCACGTTGGGCGGTGTCTGTCTCAACGTCGGTTGCATTCCGTCGAAAGCCTTGTTGCATGCCGCCGAAGTCATCGACCACGCAGCGCATGCCAAAGACATGGGCATCACATTCGATGCACCGAAAATCGAACTGGCCGGATTGCGTGCCTATAAAGAGAAGGTGGTCGGTTCGTTCACCAACGGCCTTGCCGGCATGGCGAAGCAACGCAAAGTCAAAGTGATGCACGGCAGTGCGCAGTTCAGCGGCGCCAATGCGCTGGCGATCAACGATGCGAATGGCAACGGGCAAACATTGAGCTTCAACCATTGCATCATCGCGGCCGGTTCGGAAGCGGTGCATTTGCCGGGCTTTCCTTGGGACGATCCGCGTGTGATGGATTCCACCGGTGCGCTCGAGCTCGCCGATGTGCCGAAGAAGTTGCTCGTAGTCGGTGGCGGCATCATCGGATTGGAAATGGCCACGGTCTATCAAGCGCTCGGCAGCGAAGTGACGGTGGTCGAACTCGCGCCGCAATTGATTCCGGGTGCAGACGCCGATTTGGTCCGCCCCCTCGCGCAGCGTTTGAAAGCGCAGAAAGTCGCGGTGCATTTGAAAACCAAAGTTGTCGAAGCGAAGGCAGAGAAGAAAGGTATCCGCTGCACTTTCGAAGGCGACGCGGTGCCTGCCGACACGCTGTTCGATCGCGTGCTGGTCGCGGTCGGTCGCAGTGCCAACGGCAACAAGCTCGCCTGTGAGAAAGCCGGCGTGACAGTCAATGAGCGCGGCTTCATCGCCGTCGACAATCAAATGCGCACCAGCGCGAGTCACATCTTCGCCATCGGTGATTTGGTTGGCCAGCCGATGCTGGCGCACAAAGCGACCCACGAAGGCAAGTTGGCGGCGGAAGTGATCGCGGGCGAAAAGAAATCCTGGGTGGCACGGGTCATCCCGTCGGTCGCGTACACCAATCCCGAGATCGCTTGGGTGGGCGTCACCGAGAACGAAGCCAAGGAAAAGGGCCTCAAGATCGGCGTCGGCAAGTTCCCATGGGCAGCGTCCGGCCGTGCGCTCAGCATCGGTCGCACCGATGGCTTCACCAAGTTGATCTTCGACGAAGACAGCCATCGGGTGATCGGCTGCGGCATTGTCGGCCCACACGCGGGCGAACTCATCAGCGAAGCGGCCCTCGCCATCGAAATGGGCTGCGAAGCCGCCGATCTCGGCCACACCATCCACCCGCACCCGACGCTCGGGGAAACCGTCTGCATGGCGGCCGAGGTGTATGAGGGGACGATTACGGACCTTTATATGCCTAAGCGGAAGTAAGGGGTCTGGGTGGGACTAAGGGCGCCTCTTTATTAAGAGCGCCTCATCCGCCCCTTCGGGGCACCTTCTCCATCGAAGATGGAGAAGGGAAAGCTGTCCTTCTCCACGCAGTGGAGAAGGTGGCGCGAAGCGCCGGATGAGGCGCTCCTAAAAAACACCCCCACCACCCCTAAACTCCTGAATTGCGCCGCCATCGGCACTTTTCTTGCCACAAAAAATTTACAACTGCTATACTTTTGCGGCTTCAACGGGGCGCCTTCGGGGGTTCCGCACCCGCCCATTCAGGATTTACCCGTCCATGTTCAATCCGGTCTCCACGAGCCGAGTTAGGGCAACACGGGCACTCACATGGCAAGGATGCGCCACGTTGGCCGTCGCCTTGCTCTGGTGGGTACTCCCGGGGGGTGGTGTGAAAAGTGCGGTAGCGGCGCTCGCCGGCGGGGGACTGATGGTCTTCGGTGGCTTGATCGCGATGCTGCTGGCATTGGGTGGGGGCATCGTGTCCGGCGCACATGGGGCGTTGGGTCGGGTCGTCATCGCAACATTGTTGAAATGGGCTGTGGTTGCCCTCGGTTTGCTGGTGGTATTCGGCATGCTGAAGTGGCCGCCGCTGCCCGTGTTGTCCGCCGTCATCCTGACGGTATTCGCATACATCGTCGCAAACGCAATTCCTGACAAGGTGTCCAAGTGATCGAACCCGGCAGCTCCGGCGGTGGCCTCACCGAATATATCCAGCACCACTTGACCCACAACACGGGCAAGTTGTTCAGCATGGACTTCAACTGGGACAGCTGGGGTGTCGCCCTGGGTCTCGGTCTGTTGTTCGTCCTGTGGTTCGCCCTGTTCGCCCGCAAGGCCACTTCGGGTGTGCCGACCAAGGGTCAAGCATTCGTCGAACTGATCGTCGAGTTTGTCGACGGGCAAGTCAAAGACGTGTTTCATGGCGACCGCAAAACCGTGACGCCGCTGGCGCTCACGATTTTCATGTGGGTCGCTCTCATGAACGCGATGGATCTCGTGCCGCTCGACTTCGTCGGCTGGCTGATCCAATCGGTCGCGGGCCACGAAGTCGCGCACCACACTTATTTCCGTGCAGTCCCTACGGCTGACCTCAACACCACCTTGGGTGTTTCTTCCGGCGTGTTCCTGATCCTGATCGGTCATGCGCTGTCGGCCAAAGGCATCGGCGGATTCACCAAGGAATTCTTTACCGCACCGTTCCACGCACACGGCGTGATGGCCATCGTGCTGGCACCGGTGAACTTCGTCATGAACGTCATCGAATGGCTGGTCAAGCCGATTTCGTTGGCCATGCGACTGTTCGGCAACATGTATGGCGGCGAGCTCGTGTTCATGCTCATCGCGGGTCTGTTCGCGTCGTGGGTGACCTTCTTGCCGGGCATCATTGCCAACACGGCGTGGGGCATCTTCCACATCCTGATCATCCTGTTGCAAGCCTTCATCTTCATGATCCTCACGGTCGTCTACATCTCGGGCGTTCGCGAGTCGCACTAAGTTTTCAGTTTCAAAACCGTTCCATCCCTTTTCGTTTTTCAACTACACGCTGGAGTTACACAATGGAATTCATCGCACACGTGCAAGGCCTCACCGCCATCGCCATCGGCATCATCATCGGCCTCGGCGCACTCGGCGCATGTTTGGGTATCGCCCTCATGGGTTCGAAGTTCCTCGAATCCGCTGCCCGTCAACCGGAACTGATCCCGGCTCTGCAAGGCAAGATGTTCCTGCTCGCCGGCCTGATCGACGCAGCATTCATCATCGGTCTCGCTATCGCCATGTACTTCGGCGTGGCCAACCCGTTGCTGTCGGCCGTTCAAGCTGCCAAGTGATGTAACCCGCAAGGCTGCGCATAGTGCGCGGCCTTGCATTGCTTCGCCAGTGGTTGGCGAAGTGCGGATTTTGCCAAAGGACAAGTCATGAATCTCAATTTGACGTTCTTGGGTCAGATGATCTCTTTTGCGATCCTCGTGATCTTTACGTTGAAATTCATTTGGCCGCCGATCAATGCGGCGATTGAAGAACGCCAACGCAAGATCGCCGAGGGCCTGGCGGCTGCCGATAACAGCCAAAAGACCCTTGCCGAGGCTGAAGAAAAAGCGAACGAAGAACTCAAGATCGCACGCAGCAAGGCCAACGAGATCATCGAGTCGGCGCATCAACGCGCCAACCAGATCATCGAATCGGCCAAGAACGAAGCGATCGAAGAGGGCGCGCGCCAAAAAGCGATCATCGATGCCGACATTGCCGCCAGTGCCAACAAGGCACGCGAAGATCTGCGCAAGCAAGTCTCGCAACTGGCTGTGAACGGTGCCGAGAAGTTGATCCGCCGCGAAATCAATCCGGAAACGCACAAGGCGTTGCTGGATGAATTGGCAGCGCAACTCTAAGGTCGACGCATACCCATGAGCCAAACCCTCACCCTTGCACGCCCCTACGCACGCGCCGCGTACGACTTGGCCCGTCAAGGCAACAGCACAGCCGATTGGTCGAATGCGCTGGCGTTGTCCGCCCGCATCGCCGCCGATCCGAACGTGGCGCAGTTGCTTGGCAATCCCTTGTTGTCGCGCCAAGAAGCCGCCGGCCTCGTGGCACCCGAAGGAGTCAGCGAAACCATCCGCAGCTTCTTCGCCACGCTTGCCGACAACGGTCGTTTGAACGTCTTGCCGGAAATCGCAGGCCTGTTCGAGCAGTACCGCGCCGACGCCGAACACATTGTTCGCGCCAAGGTCACCTCGGCATCGCCGATGTCCGCGGATGAACTTGCGAACATCAAGGCTGCATTGAAGCGCCGCTTCAACCAGGATGTCGAAATCGACACTGCCATCGACGAATCGTTGATCGGTGGCGCCGTGATCGACGCCGGTGACGTGGTGATCGACGGTTCGCTCAAGGGCAAGTTGGCCCGCCTGCAAAACGCACTCGCCCAATAAACACATAGTGAAATCCGCGCGCCCTGCGGCGCACGAAAAGGAAAACTTCAAATGGCAACCACATCGCTCAACCCGTCGGAAATCAGCGAGCTGATCAAAAACCGCATCGAGCAAGTCAAGCTCGGCTCCGAGGCGCGCAACGAAGGCACCGTCACCAGCGTGTCGGACGGCATCGTGCGTATCCACGGCCTGGCTGACGCCATGCAAGGTGAAATGGTCGAATTGCCGAACAACACCTTCGCCCTCGCACTGAATCTGGAACGTGATTCGGTCGGCGCCGTGGTGCTCGGTGACTACGAACATTTGCGCGAAGGCGATGTGGCCAAGACCACCGGCCGCATTCTCGAAGTGCCGACCGGCCCGTCCATGCTGGGTCGCGTCGTCAACGCCCTCGGCGAACCGATCGACGGTAAAGGTCCGATCAATGCCGAAGCCTCGGCACCGGTCGAAGCCATTGCACCAGGCGTGATCTGGCGTAAGTCGGTCAGCCAGCCGCTGCAAACCGGTTACAAGTCCATCGACAGCATGATCCCGATCGGCCGCGGCCAGCGCGAACTGATCATCGGTGACCGTCAAACCGGCAAGACCGCGGTGGCGATCGACACCATCATCAATCAGAAGAACTCGGGCGTTAAGTGCGTTTACGTCGCGATCGGTCAAAAGAACTCGACCATCGCCAACATCGTGCGCAAGCTCGAAGAAAACGGCGCCTTGGCCTACACCACCGTCGTGGCCGCTTCGGCTTCGGAATCGGCTGCCATGAACTTCATCGCCGCCTACTCCGGCTGCGCGATGGGTGAATACTTCCGTGACCGCGGCGAAGACGCGCTGATCATCTACGACGACTTGTCCAAGCAAGCCGTGGCCTACCGCCAAATCTCGTTGTTGCTGAAGCGTCCGCCGGGCCGTGAAGCCTACCCGGGTGACGTGTTCTACTTGCACAGCCGCTTGCTGGAACGTGCAGCGCGCGTGTCGGAAGAGTATGTCGAGAAGTTCACCAACGGTGCCGTCAAGGGCAAGACCGGTTCGCTGACCGCGTTGCCGATCATCGAAACCCAAGCCGGTGACGTCTCGGCCTTCGTGCCGACCAACGTGATCTCGATCACCGACGGCCAGATCTTCTTGGAAACCGATTTGTTCAACGCCGGTATCCGTCCTGCCGTGAACGCCGGTATCTCGGTGTCGCGCGTGGGTGGTTCGGCACAAACCAAGATCATGAAGAAGCTCTCGGGCGGTATCCGTATCGCACTGGCGCAGTACCGTGAATTGGCGGCGTTCGCGCAGTTCGCTTCCGACCTCGACGACGCTACCCGCAAGCAGCTCGAACGCGGCCAACGCGTCACCGAACTGATGAAGCAGCGCCAATACGCGCCGATGTCGGTCGCCCAACAAGCACTCTCGATCTACGCAGCCGACAAGGGCTACATGGACGACGTGCCGGTGCAACAAGTCGGCAAGTTCGAAGACGCATTGCAAGCCCACTTCGCCAACAACCTCGGCGACGTGATCTCGAAGATCGATCAAACCGGCGACTGGAACGACGAACTCGAAAATGCCTTCAAGAAGGGCATTGAAGACTTCAAGAAGACCGGCACCTGGTAATCGGGAATTAGACGATGGCAAGCGGCCGCGAAATCAAGACCAAGATCAAGTCGGTGCAGAACACCCGCAAGGTGACGCGCGCACTCGAAATGGTCTCGGCATCCAAGATCCGGAAGGCGCAAGACCGCATGAAGGCGTCGCGTCCGTACGCGCGCGCCATGAAGCAGTTGATCAGCCACCTCGCGCAGGCGAATCCGGAATTCCAACATCCGTATCTGCTGGAACGCAAAGACGTCAAACGCGTCGGTTACATCGTGGTCTCTTCGGACCGCGGTCTCGCCGGTGGTTTGAACAACAACATGTTCCGCAAGTTGCTGGTGGACATCCGCAAGTGGCACGAACAAGGTGTTGAAGTCGACATCGTCACCATCGGCCAGAAAGCGACGGTGTTCTTCCGCCGCATCAAGGTCAACATGGTGGCTTCGGTCACGCATTTGGGCGACACACCGCATGTCGAACAGCTGATCGGCGTCATCAAGACGATGCTCGACAGCTACGATGCGAACAACGTCCAACGCGTGTTCCTCTGCTACAACGACTTCGTCAACACGATGTTGCAACGCGCGACCTTCGACCAACTGTTGCCGCTGCCGCCGGCAGAACAGCAGTTGGCCAAGCACGCCTGGGATTACATCTACGAACCCGATGCACAGACCGTGCTCGAGCACGTGATGACCCGCTACATCGAATCGCTGGTTTACCAAGCTGTGATGGAAAACGTCGCATCCGAACACGCCGCCCGCATGGTGGCGATGAAGTCCGCATCCGACAACGCCAACAAGCTCATCGGTACCCTCAACCTCGTTTACAACAAAGCCCGTCAGGCCGCGATTACCCAGGAAATCTCGGAAATCGTCGGCGGCGCCGCTGCTGTCTGAGGCCACCGGTAAACCTCCATGCAACAAGACATTTTTGAATCAGGAAAGCCCATGAACACCGCCAACACGCAAGGCAAGATCGTCCAGATCATCGGCGCCGTCGTCGACGTCGAATTCCCGCGCGAGAGCGTGCCGAAGGTTTACGACGCGCTGAAGGTGCAAGGCACCGACATCACGTTGGAAGTGCAGCAACAGCTGGGTGACGGCGTGGTGCGTACCATCGCACTGGGTTCCACCGACGGCCTCAAGCGTGGCCTCGTTGCCGACAACACCCACCGCGCGATCTCCGTGCCGGTCGGTGAAGCGACTCTCGGCCGCATCATGGACGTGCTCGGCAACCCGATCGACGAAGTCGGTCCGATCAACGCGGCAGACACTTGGGAAATCCACCGTCCGGCACCGTCGTACGAAGATCAAGCCAGCACCAACGACCTGTTGGAAACCGGCATCAAAGTGATCGACTTGATGTGCCCCTTCGCCAAGGGCGGCAAGGTCGGCCTGTTCGGCGGCGCCGGCGTGGGCAAGACCGTGAACATGCTCGAACTCATCAACAACATCGCCACCCAGCACTCGGGTCTGTCGGTGTTCGCCGGTGTGGGTGAGCGTACCCGTGAAGGCAACGACTTCTATCACGAAATGCAAGAAGCCGGCGTTGTCAAAATCGACAACCTGCCGGAGTCGAAAGTGGCGATGGTCTACGGTCAGATGAACGAGCCGCCGGGTAACCGTCTGCGCGTGGCATTGACCGGTCTGACCATGGCGGAATACTTCCGCGATCAAAAGGACGAAACCGGCAAGGGCCGTGACGTCTTGTTCTTCGTCGACAACATCTACCGCTACACCTTGGCCGGTACGGAAGTGTCGGCACTGCTGGGTCGTATGCCGTCGGCCGTGGGTTACCAGCCGACCCTCGCCGAAGAAATGGGCGTGCTGCAAGAACGCATCACCTCGACCAAGACCGGTTCGATCACCTCGATCCAAGCCGTCTACGTGCCCGCCGACGACTTGACCGACCCGTCGCCCGCAACCACCTTCGCCCACTTGGATTCGACCGTGACCCTGTCGCGTCAAATCGCATCGCTCGGTATCTACCCTGCAGTGGATCCGCTCGATTCGACCTCGCGCCAAATGGACCCGAACGTCATCGGCACCGAACATTACGACACCGCACGTCGCGTCCAAGGCACCTTGCAGAAGTACAAGGAACTGAAGGACATCATCGCGATTCTCGGTATGGACGAACTGTCGGAAGAAGACAAGTTGGCCGTGTCGCGCGCACGTAAGATCGAACGCTTCTTCTCGCAGCCGTTCCACGTGGCAGAAGTGTTCACCGGTTCGCCGGGCAAATACGTGTCGCTGAAGGACACCATCCGCGGCTTCAAGATGATCGTCGACGGCGAATGCGACCACTTGCCGGAACAAGCGTTCTACATGGTCGGTGGCATCGACGAAGCGATCGAAAAGGCCAAGAGCCTGTCGGCCGCCTGAGACCGGAGAGACTGATCCATGGCAAGCACGATTCGTTGCGACATCGTCAGCGCGGAAGCCGAAATCTACAGCGGTGAGGCCACGCTTGTGGTCGCCACCGGTGAAATCGGCGAGCTCGGTATCGCACCGAAGCACGCCCCGCTGATCACCCGTTTGAAGCCGGGCAAAGTGGTCGTGACCACCCCCGACGGCGAACAACTCGATTTCGCCATCTCCGGCGGCATCTTGGAAGTGCAACCGGAAATGGTGACGGTCTTGGCCGACACCGCGGTGCGCGCACAAGATATCGACGAAGCTGCCGTGCGCAAGGCCAAGGAAGAAGCCGAACGCGTTTTGGCCGGTCGCGGTGAAGCGATGGACGTCGCCGAAGCGCAGCAGCGCTTGGCGGAAGTCTCGGCGCAGTTGGCTGCGTTGGAGCGGCTTCGTAAGAACTTGAAGCACTAAGAGCGCCTCACCCGGCGCGTTCGCGCCACCCTCTCCACTGCGTGGAGAGGGGAAGTACTGATTCCCTTCTCCACGCAGTGGAGAAGGTGCCCCCAAAGGGGGCGGATGAGGCGCCTTTCAAAGGCGCCTTTTTTCCTGATAAACCCAGTGCCGCGAAAGCAAAAACCCCAAAGTCCCCGTCAACGCATCAATCAAAGGCTTCACTGCCCAAGTCGTGCGCAATCCCGTATGCGCATGCACCCAAGCCACCAGGCTGGTATTCAACACCGTCAGTCCGATGAACATCAGCACGAATCGCAACAAAGCGATTCGACTGAGTGCGCGCCCGTCGCCCTTGAACGTAAAGCGGCCATTGAGCCAAAAACCGAGACTCGCGCCCAAGACGCGGCCGATGATGTTGGCCCAGGCCACCGGTAGCAGCCAAGCGCTCAGCGCCACCATGACGCTGTATTCGAGCAGCCACTGCACGAGTCCCACCGAGGTGTATCCGCCAACGTGGCGTTTTAAACTCATGCGTGGCGTCCGGTCTGTCGGGTCATGTCTGCATTGTGACCGACCCGGCGCGCAAGCATGTCGCCAATAAGCGATTCAGGGACGAACGTAGCCGCCGATCACGCCCGTCGGCGAGAGCACCCACTGCCAAAGCTGCAAGTTGCGTGCGCGAAATGCGCCGGCGCAGCTCAGCAAGTAATAGCGCCACATGCGTTCGAAATGCGGCGGGTAGGCATGGGCGAATGTCGGCCACGCCTTGCTGAAATTCTCCTCCCAGGCCATCAGCGTAGGGTCGTAGTAGGCGCCGAAGTTTTCGAGGTCTTCCACCACGAAACGATCTATCGTCGCATCGGCGATATGCCCCATCGCCGGCAACATGCCGTTCGGAAAGATGTATTTGTCGATCCACGGGTCCAAATGCTCCACGCGCGCGAGGCTTCCGATGGTGTGCAACAGCATCAAACCATCGGGTCGCAAACACCGGCGCGCCGCACTGAAAAACGCGTCGTAGTTGCGATGCCCCACATGCTCGAACATCCCAACGCTGGCGATCCGATCGTATTGCCCTTGGTGCCCGCGGTAATCTTCCAGCGCGAAGCGCACATCGAGACCGGCACACAGTTGCTCACCCAAACGCGCTTGTTGTTCGGAGACGGTCAGCCCGACGCAGGAGACGCCATGATGCCGCGCGGCGTGACGCATCAAACTGCCCCAACCGCAACCGATATCGAGAAAACGCATGCCCGGTTGCAAGCCGAGTTTGAGGCAGATGCGTTCCAACTTCGCCGTTTGTGCCTGATCCAAATCTTGCGCATCGCGCCAGTACCCGCAGCTATAGGCCATGCTCGGTCCCAGCATCTCGACAAACAGCGCATTGCCGAGGTCGTAATGCGTGCGACCGATGTCCCATGCCCGGTGTTCGGATTGCGGATTGCGCAGATGCGCCAGCAACTTCGCGGCGACGGCGCGTGCGGTCGGGATCTGCCTTTCCAAGCCGGCACGTATCACCCGGTCGAAAAACTGGTCGAGGCGCGGGCAATCCCAATCGCCGGCCACGTAACTTTCACCGAGACCCAAACTGCCGTCGCGCATCACCGCATCGAACACCACGTCGTTGTGCACCTGCATGTCACACGCTGCGCTGCCGTTGATCTCGATGTCGGCATGGGCGAGCCAGTTCGTCACTGTCTCGCGGGCGAGGGATCCCTTCATGGCGCAGATCCGATCGGGACTTCGAGTCTAGCGAGCCGGGTGTGGCGATGCTGACAAGGCGCGTCGCGGCCTGCACACGGGCACCGCTAGAATGTCGGGATTCGTGCCCGATTCGAGAAGACCATGGCGTCACCGTTGCATGTTTTGATCCTTGCCGCAGGCGAGGGCAAGCGTATGAAATCCGCCCTTCCCAAGGTGCTGCAAAAGGTGGCGGGCAAACCTATGCTTGGTCATGTCATTGATGCGGCTCGCGCGCTCAAACCTGAAGCCCTGCATGTCGTGTACGGTCATGGCGGCGATCAGGTGCGCACCGCATTCGAATCCGCCACGGACATCCACTGGTCTGAACAACGCGAACGTTTGGGCACAGGGCATGCGGTACAGCAGGCGATGCCGGCAATTCCGGATGATGCACGCGTATTGGTCCTGTACGGTGATGTGCCGTTGATCAGAACGGAAACACTGCAACGCTTGCTCGATGCATCTGGCAGCTTGTCGGTATTGGTAGCCGACTTGGACAACCCGACCGGCTATGGCCGCGTGGTGCGTGATGCCGCCGGCAAAGTGGAAGCCGTCGTCGAGCAGAAAGATGCCGACGAAGAACAATTGAAAATCCGCACGGTGAACACCGGCATTGTGGCCGCCGATGCCGGCGCATTGCGCGAATGGTTGTCGACCTTGTCCAATCAGAATGCGCAAGGCGAGTACTACCTGACGGATATCTTCGCGCGCGCCGCCGAACAATTCCGACCGGCGGAAATGGTGCATGTGGCCGATCCGCTGGAAACCGAGGGCGCGAATGATGCGTGGCAATTGGCGCAGTTGGAGCGCGCCTACCAATTGCGCGCCGTGCGCGCATTGTGTGTGGCCGGCGCGCGTTTCGCCGATGTCCATCGCGTGGATGTGCGGGGCGAGGTCGAGGTCGGCGCCGATGTCGAGATCGATGCCAATGTCATTTTCGAAGGTCGGGTCACACTCGGTGACGGCGTGCGCATCGGGCCGTTCACCCGGCTCAAGGATGTTGCACTGGCGGCGGGGACCGAGGTGCGCGCGCACTGCGATCTCGAAGGCGCAGTCACGCACGGGCCTGTCCAGATCGGTCCGTTCGCGCGTTTGCGCCCCGGCACCGAATTGGCGGCAGGGGTGCATGTCGGCAATTTTGTGGAGATAAAAAAATCCAGCTTCGGCGCGGGCAGCAAGGCCAATCACCTGAGCTACATCGGCGATGCGGTGGTGGGCGCGGGCGTCAACATCGGCGCCGGCACCATCACCTGCAACTACGACGGCGTCAACAAGTCGGTGACCACGATCGAAGACGGTGCCTTCATCGGTTCGAACAGCGCCCTGGTGGCACCGGTCACGATCGGCAAAGACGCGACCATCGGTGCCGGATCAGTGATCACCCGCAATGCGCCCCCGTCCACCTTGAGCGTCGCCCGCGGACGCCAAGCTGCGATCGAAGGCTGGCAGCGACCGGCGAAAAAGTCGTCCTGAGGTGAGCGGGCGGACAACGGTCCGCACGCTAAAATGGTTCATTCGGAAAAAAGGTCAAACGCATATGTGTGGAATCGTCGGCGCAATCGCCAACAGGGACGTCGTACCGGTGTTGGTCGAGGGCCTGATGCGCTTGGAATACCGCGGCTATGATTCCGCCGGCATTGCGGTGGTCGAGAAAGACGATGTGCGTCGCGTGCGCCGCACCGGACGCGTCAGCGAAATGGAGAGCGCCGCCAAAGCCGAAGGCTTCAGCGCCACGCTCGGGATCGGCCATACCCGTTGGGCCACGCATGGCGGTGTGACCGAAAACAACGCCCACCCGCACATCTCGCATGGCGTGGCACTGGTGCACAACGGCATCATTGAAAACCACGAAGCGCAACGCGAGCGCCTGTCCGCGCTTGGCTACACCTTCGAATCGCAAACCGATACCGAAGTCATCGCGCACCTGATCCACCACCACATGAAAGCCGGTGCGGATCTGTTGCAAGCATTGCAAAAGACCGTGGGCGAATTGCACGGCGCCTATGCGCTTGCCGTGATCAGTAAGGACGATCCGAACCGGATGGTCGCCGCCCGCATGGGCTGCCCGTTGTTGGTGGGGCTTGGCGACGGTGAGAATTTCGTCGCCTCGGATGTGTCGGCGATCGTGTCATCGACGCGCAGCGTGATGTTTCTCGAAGACGGTGACACCGCGGATCTCAGCCGTGAAGGCGTGCGTTTGTTCAACGCGGAAGGCGCACCGATCGAACGCGAGGTCAAACAATCCGGCGTCTCGTTGGCATCGCTCGAACTCGGCCCGTACCGCCACTTCATGCAGAAGGAAATCCACGAACAACCGCGCGCGCTGAGCGATACCGTGGAAGGCATCGTGGACGCGAATGCGTTCGAAGTGTCGCTGTTCGGCGAAAACGCGGAAACGGTCTTGCGTGATATTGAAGCCGTGCAAATTTTGGCCTGCGGCACCAGCTATTACGCCGGGCTCACCGCGCGTTATTGGATCGAGTCCATGGTCGGCATTCCCTGCGCCGTGGATATCGCCAGCGAATACCGCTATCGCGATGTCGTTGCCAATCCCAAGCAGCTCATCGTCACGATCTCGCAGTCGGGTGAAACGCTGGACACCATGGAAGCGCTGAAGTACGCGAAGTCCTTGGGTCAAGATCGCACATTGTCGATTTGCAACGTGCCCGAATCCGCCATCCCGCGTAGCAGCAAGCTGGTCTTCTACACGCGCGCAGGCGCGGAGATCGGCGTGGCATCCACCAAGGCATTCACGACGCAATTGGTCGCGTTGTTCGCCCTGTCTTGCGTGCTGGCGAAAATGCGCGGCAAGCTCGGCGCGGAGAAAGAAGCCGAATGCATCGAAGCGCTGCGCCAATTGCCGGGTAGCGTGCAACACGCATTGAATCTGGAACCGCAAATCATCAACTGGTCGGAACGCTTTGCGCCGAAGCAACACGCGTTGTTCCTCGGCCGTGGCATGCATTACCCGATTGCGCTCGAAGGCGCATTGAAGCTCAAAGAAATTTCATACATCCATGCCGAAGCCTATCCGGCAGGCGAGTTGAAGCACGGCCCGTTGGCCTTGGTCGATTCGGACATGCCGGTGGTGGTGATTGCGCCGAATGACAGCCTGCTCGAAAAAGTGAAGTCGAACATCCAAGAGGTGCGGGCGCGCGGCGGTGAGATGTTCGTGTTCACCGACGCCGACAGCCAATTCACCGAATCGGAAGGTGTGCACATTATTCGCACGCCGCGCCACGTCGGCATCCTGTCGCCGATCGTGCATACGATCCCGGTGCAAATGCTGGCTTACCACGCAGCACTGGCCAAGGGCACGGACGTCGATAAGCCGCGGAATCTGGCGAAGTCGGTGACGGTGGAATAAATCCGATCCATCGTTTCATCAAGGGGGAAAAATGAAGAAGGGAATCGTTGCCGGTGGCGTCGTTTTGGCGATGCTGTTGGTGGGTGCATGGCTGTATGCCTCGCCGTATCTGGCCCTGCGCGGGTTGAAGCAATCCATCGAAGCGGAGAATCCGCAGGCGATGTATGACTACGTGGATTTTCCGGCGTTCAAAACCGGATTGAAGCGCGAAATGCTGAAGGACATGAAGGTCGAGGCCGACAATCCTTTCGCGGACTTCGGCAACAAGATGGTGGAGGGATTGGTTGAGATGTTCGTCAACCCCGAGACGATCATCAAAATCTTCGCCAAGCGCGCGGACGGGAAGGCCGAGAAGGCGCCGTCGGCGGGAATTGCGCCGGAATTCGATCTCGAGAAAGACAAATTGACCATGGGTTACGCCGGCTTGAATACGTTCGAGCTGGTGATGCCGTCCGGAAAAGGCGGTGGCAGCTGGACCTTCATCATGCATCGCATGGGTTTGGGCTGGAAAATCGATGACGTGCGCATCGTGCCGGGTACAAAGCCTGTCGCGAAGGAAGATGCCGTGGCCTCAGACGGCGGTGTTCTCTCCAGCCTTGCAAATGATCAAGCGGCGGATTCCGCGCAAGCCGCTGCGGATGCAGCCGTCGCCGCCGCAGATGCCGCCGCCGCAGGTTCGGGCGAATCAGAAGCCTTCGCAGCGGCGAAGGCCGCCGAAGCGGATGCCGCCGAGGTTGAAGCCTCGCTCTCGCCCAATGCGAATGTTGCCGTGCAGCCGAGCTTTAATTGCGCACGCGCTTCATCGGCTGCCGAACACATGATTTGCGCAGACAGCCGACTGGCGCAGTTGGATCTGGCATTGGCCAGTGCGTATCGCGCGGCACTCGTGGCATCCGACGATCCGTCCGGTCTGAAAGCAGAACAAAATAGCTGGCGAACCACGTCGCGGGACGTTTGCAACGATGCCGATTGCGTTCAAGCAGCCTACGAGTCGCGAATCGCTGAACTTCAAGCCCTGTAAGCGTTCTTGTCAGTGCGAGGCATCCACACGTAGGCGCGGCGATTCAAACGCCGCGCCGTCTTTTCCAAATTGTTTTCTCAATCCTGCCACTGGAAAACATCAGTCAGTTCGGCGTCCAACGCACGTGCGATCCGAAACGCCAACTCAAGCGAAGGACCGTAACGACCTGCCTCCAAAGCATTGATGGTTTGGCGCGTGACGCCACAGGCATCGGCCAAGGCTTGCTGCGTCATTTCGTTGTGCTCGAAGCGCAGTTTGCGAATGGCGTTGGTAAAAGGCGTCGTGGTCATGCGTCCGCAGCCACGCGTTCCCGGGCGTAATACACGACCTGAGCAATATTGCCGATCAGGTGCGCGGTGACCATGATCATGATCAAGATGTGCGCGATCAAACCGTAGCTCAGCCACTGCAACCGCTCCAAGGGATTGGCGGTGAGCAGGATGACGAAGGCAAACATGCCGCAGACCATCATGTACAAGGACAACTTCGTCGTGTTGAGGTCGATCTGCGCATCGCGCTCGTCATGCGTCACCTGCACGCCCCAGCGCTTGCGCAGCATGTAGCTGACGATGGCCCATGCAATGAAAATCGCTGTCAGCAAACGACCGAAACGCTGGGCATCCGGGTCTTGACCGATCGGCACGCCGGTTTGCGGCACCGTCAGCGCCAAGGCCAAGGCCGCCAGAATGGCCACTAAGAAACCCAAATCCACCCATGCTTTCCATTCACCGGGTGCGATGCGTTGCTCTGCGTCGCTGGTGGGCGTGGTGTGAATCGCGGTGACCGCGGACCACACTGCCGCCGAGAACAGGACGGTGCCGACAAAGCCCATCGGGATTTCGAAGTTGCGATAGATGCCGCTGAAGAACAGGAACATCCCAATGCCGGCTACCAGCAAACTCAAAACCAAACGGGTGCGAGGATTCATCAGCGTGTTCATGCGCTTCTCCGATAGCCAAGGGCGACCATGCCGAAATGGATGACTTGCGCCAAACCGATGACGAAGATCATCGTCTGCACGATGTCCCAGCCATTTTTGACGAAGGGCAAATAGATACCGGCAAAAATGGCCCCGGTTAGCAAGACGTAGTAGGCGGAGCGGATGCCCTTGAGTTCGATGGCGCGATCACGCTCGTCGGTGGGCGCGCGCATGTCAGCGCGGTGGCGTAGCGCAAACCAGGCGTAGCCGAGGCCAATGAGGACCATTTGAATCACGGCGGTGATTCCGTAAAGCCACAGCTGTTCGAACCCGGGCATGGTGGTCGGCAGACCCCGGTATGCGCTGAGGCTGAAGTAGGGGATATAGGTCACCAGAAAGATGATCAGGAACATCCACGCGGCACGTTCTTTATGTGTCATGTCGGGTACTTCTTACTTGATGTAAGAAATACTTTACACAGTGTAAAAATGATTTGTCAAGCATCTCGAGGCTCGGGCTATAGTCAACCCCAGTCCCTCGAAAAGCCTTGATCGCATGACCCAAGCCGCGCGCCTGCCCCGACAAATCCCTTACATCATGGGCAACGAGGCCTGCGAACGTTTCAGCTTCTATGGCATGCGCAACATCCTGACACCGTTCCTGGTGTCCACCCTGCTGTTGTATTTGCCGGAAGCCGAACGCGGTCCGATGGCAAAAGAGGTGTTCCACAGCTTCGTGATCGGCGTGTATTTCTTTCCCTTGTTGGGCGGCTGGCTGTCTGACCGATTCTTCGGCAAGTACAACACCGTGCTGTGGTTCTCCTTGATCTACTGCTTGGGCCACGCCTGCCTCGCGGTCTTTGAAGACAACCGGCAAGGTTTTTATGCAGGGCTGTTGTTGATCGCCTTGGGCTCGGGCGGCATCAAACCGTTGGTGGTGAGTTTTGTCGGGGACCAGTTCGACCGCTCGAACAAGCACCTCGCGAAGATCGTGTTCGACTTCTTCTACTGGACCATCAATTTCGGCAGCTTCTTCGCCTCGTTGTTGATGCCTATTTTCCTGCGCAATTACGGGCCGGCGGTGGCGTTCGGCATTCCCGGCATTTTGATGGGTGTCGCCACCTTGCTGTTCTGGCTGGGTCGCAAAGACTACGTCCGTGTGCCGCCGACGCGTGGCGACGATCCCGACAGTTTCTTCAATGTCGCACGCACGGCATTGACCACATCGGTGGCGGGTCGCGGCAATCGCGGCACACAAGTGGCTTCGATGGGCGCGGCGCTCGCGGTGTTGTGCCTCGTTGCTTGGTCGTTGCAGGCATGGGCGGGTGTGGATGTGCCGTTCTGGCCGGATGATTTCGGCTTCGTGGTCAGTGCCTGCCTTGCGCTCGGCATCATGATCGCGATGGGTGGTTTGGGCGTATCGCTGCAGCTCGAACGCGCGCGCGGCCAGCATCCCGATGCCGCGGTGGATAGCGTGCGTTCGGTGTTGCGCATTCTGATCGTCTTTGCCTTGACCACGCCGTTCTGGTCGCTGTTCGATCAGAAAGCGTCCACTTGGGTACTTCAAGGCAATGCCATGCATGTGCCCCATGAAGCCTGGTGGTGGCCGAGCTGGTTGGTGAAAGAGCCCGCGCAAATGCAGGCCTTGAATCCGCTTTTGATCATGTTGCTGATTCCGTTCAACAACCTCGTGTTGTATCCGCTGCTGCGCCGGATGGGTTTTGAACCGACACCGCTCAAGCGCATGGGCTGGGGCATTGTCTTCGCGGGCTTGGCGTGGGTGATTGCGGGCTTCATTCAACTGCAAATCGACAGCGGTGCCTCCACCTCATTGGCATGGCAAGTCTGGCCCTACCTGTTGCTGACCTTCGGCGAAGTGTTGGTATCGGCCACCGCGCTCGAGTTTGCCTACAGCCAGGCGACGCAGGCAATGAAGGGCGTGATCATGGCCTTCTGGTACCTCACCAGTACTTTCGGCAGTTTGTGGGTGTTGCTGACCAATGCCGGCGTGCGCAACGAAGCCGTGCTCGGCACCATCGCGCGTACCGGCTACAGCGAGAACGCCTTCTTGATGTTCTTCTTTGCCGCTTTCGCGTTTGTCGCCGCGATCGGATTCGCGCTCTATGCGCGGCGCTACAAGATGCAGGACAACTATCGCGCCGCGGCTTGAATAATTAACGAATGCTGTGCACGTAAAGGGCGGCGATGGCTTCCAAACCTTTTTGGTCGTCTTCGTCGAAGCGGTGCGTGATCGGGCTGTCGATGTCGAGGACGCCGACCAGCGCATTGCCGCGCATCAGGGGGATGACCAGCTCTGATCGTGATGCCGCATCGCACGCGATATGCCCGGGAAATGCCTCGACGTCATCGACGCGCTGGGTCTTGCCGCTTTCCGCCGCGGTGCCGCAAACACCGCGGCCCAGCGCGATGCGAATGCAGGCCGGTTTGCCCTGGAACGGACCCACCACCAATTCGTTGCCGTCGTAGAAATAAAACCCGAGCCAATTCACATCAGGTAAATGCATGTACAGCAATGCGCTGAGGTTGGCCGCATTGGCATAGCGGTCGGTTTCCCCGTGGATTAAGTGACGCGACATCTCCAAGAGCTGCGCGTAACGCTCGGGCTTGCTGCCCTGCAATTCTTCATGCTGATACATAATTCGAATTCTATCAGCGCGACCCGGTGGAATCCTGAAGCAGATCAACACATTGCCGCCTTTCGATTGCTACGTCTCCGGCACCGACACCGGCATCGGCAAAACCCATGTGAGTGCGTCGCTGCTGCGCGGCTGGCGTGCCCAAGGCAGCCGCGTCATCGGGATGAAGCCGGTGGCCAGTGGCTGTGAACCGCATGCCGACGGGCTGCGTAACGAAGACGCCCTGCGTTTGATTGAAGCGGCCGATGCGCACGTCCCCTACGCGGATATCAATCCCTTTGCGCTGACCGATCCATTGGCGCCGGAATTGGCGGCCGCAAACGATGGTGTGGACATCACGATGGCGCCGATCCAAGCAGCGTTCGCGCGACTGTGCGGCGCCAGCGACCATGTCTTGGTCGAAGGGGTGGGGGGATGGTTGTCACCGATCACCGCGACGATGGATCAGAAAGACATCGTCCACGCGCTGGATCTGCCGGTGATCATGGTGGTCGGGGTCCGGCTCGGCTGCGTCCATCAGGCACGTGCCACCGCGCGATCGATTCTGGGCGATGGCTGCCAATGGGCGGGCTGGATTGCGAACGAAATCGATCCGGAGATGGATGCTTTCGCTGAGAATTTGCTGATTCTCGAGCGGGTGCTCGGTGAGCCGCCTTTGGCGGTGCTGAGGTATGAACCCGCCGCGACGGATTCGCGCGCATAAAAAAAGCCCGGCACTTGGCCGGGCTTTTTGATCAAACCGATCTCAGGGATCAGGCTTTGGTCGCGTTCTTCACAGCCTTCTCGGCTTCCGCCTTGACGGTGTTGGCAGCCTTTTCCATTTGGCCCTTGGCTTGTTCGAATTGACCCTTGGCCAATTGGCCAATGGATTCGTTCGACTTCAAGGTGCCGGCATAGGCTTCTTGACCGGCGGCGACAGCGCGTTCGATGTTTTCACGTGCAACTTGCACGCCGGCCGGCACGACTTCGCGCAGGTCGTTCAGGTCACGCACTTCGAGCAATTTGTTGAAGTAGGCAAACGCTGCATTGGTGTTGTTTTGCAGGGTTTCCAGGTTCAAAGCAAAGACGCGCTCGGCGTTTTGCAGGGCAATGCGGTTGATTTGAGCGGCAGTATCAGCGTACTGGCGCGTGTTCGATGCGATTTGGTCGTTCATTTGCGTGTACATGGGGACACTCCAGGCTTCTTCAGGCCGACGGAATTGCCGACTTGTGCGTTGCAGCATAACCCAGTGTTTGTTGCATTGCAACAACGGGCGAATGCCCGTGTTTAGGGCGTTCAGGCGGCGGTGGGGCCGAAGTAGCGGCAGCCGGAGGTGCAGGTTTCGCGAATGACGATCTCACTCAACTGCGGCAACCGCGGGGCCAACTCACGCCAAATCCATTCGGCCAGGCGCTCGCTCGTAGGGTTCTCCAAGCCTTCGATCTCATTGAGATAGTGATGATCCAAGCACTCATAGATGGGCTGGAACGCGGCCTTGAGTGCCGAGAAGTCCATGACCCAGCCGCTCTGCTCGCCGACCGAGCCGCGCACGTGGATTTCCACGTTGAACGAATGACCGTGCAAGCGCGCGCACTTGTGGCCTTCCGGAACGTTCGGCAGGCGGTGAGCAGCTTCAAAGGTGAAAGATTTGAACAGATCCATGGCAATTCCCGTTTCGGGCACAAGGATACGCCACGCACGCGATGAAACGTCAGGCCTTACCATTCGGGGTTGATCAGAGAAAAGAGTTTCATCGCATGGCGCAACGGATTCGCAAAGCGGTCTTCCCGGTCGCAGGCTTGGGCACACGCTTCTTGCCGGCCACGAAAACCGTGCCGAAAGAGATGATGCCGATCGTCGACAAGCCGCTCATTCAATACGCGGTGGATGAGGCGGTCGCCGCCGGCTGCGACACCATGGTGTTCGTGACTAATCGTTACAAGCATTCGGTGGCCGACTACTTCGATACGGCCTACGAACTCGAGCGCAAGCTGGAAGCAGCCGGCAAGACCGAACAGCTCGAACTCATCCGTAGCGTTCTGCCTTCGCACGTGCGTGCCGTCTTCGTGACCCAAGCGGAAGCGCGCGGTCTGGGCCACGCTGTGCTGTGCGCCAAGCCCGTTGTCGGCGACGAACCCTTTGCGGTGCTGTTGCCGGATGACTTGATTTGGAATCGTCAAGGTGCGCCGGCCTTGGCGCAAATGGCGGACTTGTCCGAGCAAACCGGCAGCAGTGTCATTGCAGTGGAAGATGTGCCGCGCGAAATGACGGGCAGCTACGGCATTGTCGATGTGCCGGCCTTCGACGGTCGCTCGGGCGCGATTCGCAGCATGGTGGAAAAGCCCGCGCCCGCGCAGGCACCGAGCACCTTGGCCGTGGTTGGTCGCTATGTGCTGGACGGTCGCATTTTCGATCTATTGGAAAAAACGCCGCCCGGCAAAGGGGGCGAAATCCAATTGACCGATGCCATCTCGGCGCTGCTCGCCGAGAAGCCGGTATTGGCCTATCGCTTCCAAGGCACACGCTTTGACTGCGGCAGCCATTTGGGCCTGATCGAGGCGACCATCCGGTTCGCGCTCGACAACGAAAAGCTTAGCGAGGGGGCGACGGTGGCGATGCAAAAAGCGCTCAAGGAGCTTGGTGCGGTGGAGCACGACTAAGGTCGTCCGATCGGGACAGATCGTTCTGAAAACCGCACCTGAAAATCACGCGCACATCGGCGTTCGCGTTGCATACTCCTTGCGACAAATCCCCTCATTGGAACCTTGAGCATGGCAACGAAAATCGCAGTGGTGGTAGGCAGCATCCGCAAGGACTCTTTCAACCGTCAGGTCGCTGAGGCGATCACCAAACTGGCGCCCGAAGGTGTCGAGTTCAACTTCGTGCGCATTGACGACCTGCCGCTGTACAACCAAGACAGTGATGCCGCCCCGCCCGAATTGATGACGCGCCTGCGCAACGACATCAAGGCCGCCGACGGCGTCTTGTTTGTGACCCCGGAATACAACCGTTCCATCCCCGGTGTGTTGAAGAACGCGATCGACATCGCCTCGCGCCCGTGGGGCCACAGTGTGTGGGCGAAGAAACCGGTGGGCATCATCGGTGTCTCGGTCGGCGTGATCGGCACCGCATTGGCGCAAGCCCATCTTCGCAACATCGTGAACTATCTCGACATGCCGCTGTACAACGGCAGTGAAATCTATCTGGCATGGAAGGATGGTTTGGTTGTCGACGGTGAAATCGGTGCCGACAGCAAGGAGTTCTTGCAAGGCTACATGACCGGTTTGGTCGAGTGGTTCAAAACGCATTAAGCGCCGGTGCTTTCAACAGCAGCGCGCCCATATCGCAAGATTACGGTGCCAACATGCTTTTCAAGAAGACCGCCATCGCGCTCATGCTCATGCTTGGTATGTCGGGATGCGCGGTCGCGCCTGCGGATGATGGCGCGGGGGTGGGCCCGGTTCTGCCTGAGCCGCGCCATCAGCTGATTCCCACCGTCGATATCGCCAAAGCGACCCCTTGGTCGCGCGATGAGATGCCCATCGTCGAGCCCGGGTTTGAAGTCGTCGAATTTGCCGGCGGATTGGCGCATCCGCGTTGGTTGTACACCTTGCCCAATGGCGACGTCCTGGTGGCGGAGACCAACGGGCCGGCAGGCAAGCGTGGCATTCGAGGCATCAAAGGTGCCGTCATGCAGCGTCTGATGAAATCCGCCGGCGCGGGTGCGCCAAGTGCCGATCGCATCCGCCTGTTGCGCGATGCCGATCACGACGGCGTGGCCGAATACCAAACCATCTTCGCGCAAGGTTTGCACTCGCCGTTCGGCATGGCGCTGGTGGGTGATCAGCTCTACATAGCGAACGCAGATGCGCTGATGGCCTTCCATTACGAAACCGGTGCGCAACGGTTGAGCGGCGCGCCGAAATTGGTCAGCGCGTTGCCGGGTGGTGTCGGTGAGCTCAACCACCACTGGACCAAATCACTATTGGCCAGTCGCGACGGAAAGCATCTGTATGTCGGCGTGGGCTCAAACAGCAATGTCGGCGAAAACGGCATCGCCGTTGAACGCAACCGTGCAGCGATTCTAGAGGTGGATACCGCCACCGGAGAGTCACGCATTTATGCAGATGGCCTGAGAAATCCGGTCGGTCTGGCGTGGGCGCCCGACGGGCAAGCCTTGTTCGCCGTGGTGAACGAGCGCGACGAGTTGGGCAACAATCTGGTGCCGGACTACTTGACGCAGGTCCAACGCGGCGGCTTTTACGGCTGGCCCTACAGCTATTGGGGGCAACATATTGACGCGCGGGTATCGCCCGCAGATCCGGTCAGAGTAGCGCGCGCTTTGGTGCCCGACTTTGCACTGGGCAATCACGTTGCACCCTTGGGTTTGGTGTTCGCGCAGCCCAACACTCTCGCTGGGAAATATGGCAGCGGCGCATTCGTCGCGCTGCATGGTTCTTGGAACCGGAAACCGTTGAATGGATACAAAGTGGTCTTTGTGCGCTTTCAAAATGGTCGCCCAACAGGTAAGCCGAGAGATGTGCTTACGGGTTTCCTCAGTGAACGCCACGAAGCGCGCGGTCGACCGGCCGGCCTCGCACTGACGCGCGATGGAAACTTGCTGGTCGCCGATGATGTGGGAAATCGCGTTTGGCTGGTGCGGGCGCGGCATTAAGCATTTGTCATCGCCCATAGGGAATTGTTAGCCCGTGGCGCCTGCCCCGCCATTCATGCTGACCGGTTCGTGAAACGTTCATTTTCCAAGCGTTGTTTTCACATTGAAGAGATGCGGGTCGGCACAAAGTCGTTGCATAGGCACACGACGTGTCCTTGTTCCCCCTCATAGAAAAGGAATGTCAACATGAGCGATATCAAAAAAGATCACAGCATCGGTGAAGGCACCGGCGCTGGCGCCGGCGCAATCACTGGTGCGGCCGTGGGTTCGGCTGCCGGACCGATCGGCACGGTTGTCGGCGCAGTTGCCGGTGCCGTCCTCGGTGCCAAGGCCGGCGGTGCTGTTGCTGAAGCCGTCAATCCCACCACGTACAACGATCATTTCGAAACCAGCTACAACAAGGCCGATTACTACACGGCGGACCGTGACTGGAACGATTACCGTCCTGCGTATCAGTATGGTTACGACACCTACGGTCAGTACCAAGGCAAGCGCTTTGAAGATGTGGAGAACGACTTGGAGCGCAACTGGGACGCCACCAAAGCCAACTCGCGTCTGGCTTGGGCGGAAGCACGTGGTGCCGTGCGCGATGGTTGGCATTACATCGAACGCGCAATGCCGGGTGACGCGGACGGCGACGGCCGCTAAGCAACCGCGAAGGTTTGCAAGCAATGAAACCGGCGTCTTCTGGCGTCGGTTTTTTTTAGGATGCGTCGCTAGTCAAGTTCAACGCACTTGAAAGCAGAAGAGAGCTGTGCGCCGCGGGTCAAGCGAGCGGCGCTTCGATAAAGGCGCCCCGTCCGCTTGCGGTGCAGATCAGGTGGATTTCAAGTATCCAAAGACCCGCTTCAGGCACTACAGTGGCATTGGCCAAGGCGCCGCGCGCATATTTTCCATGTGGCCAATCGCCGATGCGGTGACCAAGCACGCGCGAATGCTGCAGGTAGCCGGATTGCGCGGCTGTCTCGTCCACCAAGGCATACAGATCGCGACCAGTCAGTCGAAGCATTCGCCACGCATCGGAAACGGTCTTCCATGTTGCGCGCGCGGCCTCGATCAGGTGGGCTTGCTCAAGCGCGGTGCCCACTTGAAAAGTATCGCCGCGGTCCGCTTCGTGACCTTCGAACACCGGGCCGATATCGATATAAAACAGATCGCCGTCTGCCAGTTGTGTTTGCGAATCGGTCGGCTCGCGAAACGTCTTGAGTGTTTCGGCGCCGAAACGAATGATGGGCTGATGCCAATGCCGCTTGGCCCCGGCAGATTTCAGAATGTCGCGCGCAATTTTCGTGCCGCGTTCCTGGGTCATGCCGGGTTGGATGGCTGCGGCAATCTCGGCGACGCATTGCGCGGCAGCGCGATCGGCGCGGGCCAGTGCATCGGGATCGAAATTGGGACCTACAAGTTGCATTGCGCGGCTCCCGATTGGCTAACAGCCATCTTCAAGCGTTCCATCGTCCCATCTCCTCTTGCACTTTGCCAAGATCTTGCACGAGCAAATTGAACGCACGTTCTCGATCAGATTGCGTTGTTTGCCTCAGCACCCATGCGGGGTGGACGGTCACAAAGGCAAGCAGGCCGTTGCCGGCCTCAAGCCACTGGCCGCGCACCTCCTTGAATGCAAAGCCGCTACCGAGCAAGGAAAGGGTGGCAGTGGCGCCGAGGCATACCACCACACGCGGCTTCAACGTGTCGACTTCCCGCTGCAGCCAAGGGCGGCAGGCCTGCACATGCGCGTGATCCGGTCGTTTGTGGATGCGCGCTTTGCCGACACGCTCGTATCGAAAATGTTTGACCGCATTGGTGAAATAGATCGCAGATTCGGGCAGCCCGCAGGTTTGCAATGCATTCTTCAAGAGCTTCCCTGCCGGGCCCACGAACGGACGTCCGGTCAGATCTTCTTGGTCGCCGGGCTGCTCGCCCAAAAACATAAGCGGTGCATCTTCGGCGCCGCGGCCGGGAACCACCTGGGTGGCGCTTGCCCACAACGGACACTTTCGACAGGCTGCGAGTTGCACAGGCAAAGAACCGAACGCATCGGCTGTTAGAACCTGCGTCGGCGCCTTTGGTGTCGGGATCTTTCTGCGCACGGGTAAGGGCGCACGCTCGGCCATTTCCCGCACGCGCGCACCCGCGTTGCGGGTCAGGTCGGGAAGCAAAGCCGCTTCCGGCAAGTTGCGCCAATAGCGTGATGGCATCTCCTGACGCATCATCTCCGGATTCAACCGCGCCGGGTTGAAGATATGAGCGTAGTAGATCAGCCACAGCCCTTCGCCCGAATCTTTGTCGGGCATTTTGATGCCACGCGTGCCGTCCCCGAATTTCAACGTTTGTTGATTCCATCGAACGCTGCGATAGGGGGTCATGATGGCCCAATCCATGCCGGCAAAACGGCCGGCAAAGAACGGCGCGACGCGGTCGAGGATGTGATGGTCGGGCTCGAACCACGCTATGAATTCGTTGCTGCCGGTGGCGACCTCGCGAAACCGGACAAACGCCTTCATCTTGTGCGTATCACGTTGCACTTCTTTAGCCATTGCATGCACGGCAATGACATCCGGATCGGTCGGGTTTGCCAACAGGTTGCGTTCGCCCGCCGACTGCCGCCACAGCAGGCGGTAAAGCAGCGGCAGGCGTGTCGGCGACGAATGGCAAATCACCGTCGACGCCAGTGCCAGAAAGGCACGGGGAACCGGAGGCATTGCGCGAACCAACACGGCTTCTTCCAAGGCCGTACCAAAAAGTTGGCCGGAGTCTTCCGCCTCAAACCAATGGAGTTCCTCAGGCGAGAGCCCCGCGCACCACGCATGGCGTGCAAGCTGCCGCCATGCATCAATATCCCAACTGCACTCGAGCCGGGCGAGCCACGTTGCCGCGTTCAATCGAACAGACCCGCTTGCTTCGGCACCACCGTCAAGCGGGCACGCAGTGTGTCGGTGTTGTCCAAGGCGCGGCGCGGGTGGTGGTCCGACAGCACGACAAAAGGCAACACCTTCGTCAACGATGCGCGCAAGCGCGCGAGGTCTTGAACCCGCAAGCGGCAGAAGCGGCGCGCCGCTAGGATGCGTTTCACATTTCGGATTCCAAGCCCCGGTACGCGCAACAGCATTTCCTTAGCCGCGGTGTTGAGGTCAACCGGAAACGCGTGCGGATTTCGAAGTGCCCAAGACATTTTTGGATCGATATCGAGATCAAGCATCCCACTGCCATCCGAACCGCCGATCTCTTCAACCCTGAATTCGTAGAAACGCAACAACCAATCCGCTTGATACAAGCGGTGTTCGCGCAACAAGGGGGGTGACTGCAGCGGCAATTTTGACGACGCATCTGGAATCGGGCTGAACGCTGAATAGTAGACGCGGCGCAAGTGATAGTTGCCGTACAACTGGTCTGCGGTTTGCAAGATGGTTCGGTCATCCGCGGCGTCCGCGCCGACAATCATTTGCGTACTTTGCCCCGCTGGCGCAAAGCGGAGGGCACGGGCGCCACCTGCGCGCGCTTGCCCGCTCAGCGATCGCGTCGCCTTGGCCGCGGCCTTTGCTTCCTTGCCTTCTTCAATCCGCCAACGCAGTTCGCCCATCGAACGTTTTATTTGAGGAATGCTTTTCTCAGGCGCAAGGGTGGAAAGCGAGGTTTCCGTCGGCAGCTCGATATTGATCGACAAGCGGTCGGCATAGCGGCCTGCCGCGGCTAGCAATTCCGGCGAGCCTTCCGGAATGGTCTTGAGGTGGATGTATCCGGCAAAGCCGTGGTCTTCGCGCAAACTGCGTGCCACTTCCACCATCTGTTCCATGGTGTAGTCGCTCGACTGGATGATACCGCTCGACAGAAACAGGCCTTCAATGTAGTTGCGCTTGTAGAAATCGAGCGTCAGGTTGACCACTTCGTCGGTGCTGAAGCGCGCGCGTCTGACGTTGCTCGACACGCGGTTCACGCAATACGCACAGTCGTAGATGCAGAAGTTGGTCAGCAGAATTTTCAGAAGCGATACGCAACGCCCGTCCGGCGTGTAACTGTGGCAGATACCGGTGCCCCCGGTGCTGCCCACAGCGCCTGCACCGGCCTGCCTCTTCGGCGCACCGCTTGAGGCGCATGACGCATCGTATTTGGCTGCGTCGGCCAAGATTGAAAGTTTGGAAGCGATGTCCACACGCTATCGTGGAATACGCGCGTCTCAATCCGTGAGACTGTATTATTCAGGAAAATGAATTTACCAAGACGAGCCCTCGGATCGCAGGAGATGCGAAAGGGGAAAGTCAGATCAAGATCAACGCCGTGCCGGAGCGGAGGCGCAAAAAACCCGCTCTTCAGCGGGTTTTGTACTACAGCTTCAAATGACTCTGAAGTTCGACTTGGTGGTATGGGTACTCTCTAACCGAAAGAATAACTCTTTGATTTCAAAGTACCTTAGGCGTACTGAATTATTGGCGTGCCCCCATTTATGCCCCCAATTCGGTAACTGGCCGTTCTAGCCGCCACATTCAACCGTCCTCACGAATGTCCAAACCGGGAAGGGCGCTGACGATTTTCTGCGTTTCTAGGCTGACTGTCACTACACGGCAGAATAGCTCCAACGGGTACTTCGGGTTGCCCATGGTCTCGTTGGCCCAGTCGTTGGCGTCGTTGACGATGCCGCTGTCCTTGTCCACGCGCACGGATTGCCGTTCCATCACCCAGTCGAGCGCGGCCTTGCCGTTGACAATGTAGCCCCAGGCCGCTTCCGGGATGTCGCGCAGGGTGATCTTGGAGTTGTAGATCACGGTGCTGCGGTCGTTAACCGACTTACCAGTCTCGGGGTCTTTCTTCTTGGCGAATTTCATTTTCTCGACGCGGTAGTCGGCGTCGGTGAGGGGAGCTTGGGTGTCGAAGGTGAGCGGGTAGGGGTCAACGGTCTCGTAGTTCAGATGCAGCGCGGCCAAAGCGCGCCCGGCGTTGCTAAACGCCCAGAAATCGTGAGCCGTACGCACACGGGGGATGCGAGGAAGTTCCTTGCTCAGGTTGTCGGCGTAACGCGCGCGGTAATCAGGCGAATGCAGGAGGCCGTAAATGTAATAAAACAGGTCTTCCTTGCTGATTGACTCGCTCGGATACGCAGACTGGAAATGGGCGAGGCCGGCGTCGGTGACAGCCTCGCGGCGACGCGTGCGGTCGCTGGACTGGTCGGTGAATAGAGCGTCAACGGAATGCTTGTCGACTTCCTCGTAGAGGTAGAGAGGGAAGCATTGCGAGCCCTCGATGTCCACCAAGTGCAGGCTTGGCACGATCTCGGAGATCAATGCACTAAAGCCAACTTTCTCGCCAGCTGCAGAAATTCCGATCACGAGGTTATCCGCTTTGGCATCCGGGTAGATGCGCGGCATTTGATAGACCATTTCATTGAAGCGTCGATTGAAGTACAGCCACTGTTTGGTGAAGGGCCGATACAGGCTGGGCACGATGCATTCGGCCAAGAACGCATAGGTGCGATTCTTGCCCAGGTCCTGCTTGAGTGCGCGCGTCCAACTGATGCGTGTGGGATCACTGTCGATGAACCCGTCGACGCGCGCCTGTCGCGCCTTATTGTCCAATCCGGGATGCGCAGCATCGAATCGCGCCACTTCAGCGTTGTAGAACCCAATCATCTTGGACATGTGGGTCGCGAGCTTGGATTTGCTCTGGTTGTAAGCCCAAGCATCGCGTTGCGTTTTCACGCCGTTGGAATAGTTGCCGAACAATGCAAGGCTCGTCTTATCGTCCTTGTTGCCCATCGCGATGAAGCGCTCAAAGCTGTCATCGCGCTGTTTCAGCCAATCTCCGTGCGCGTCGGGGGTGATGCGCTGCCAATCCTGCTCGGGAATGCCGCCCACGTCCCCAAATGCTGCTATCTTCTCCAGCTTGTCTTCCCGGCTCAGATAATCCCCGATGTCGTGCAAAATGATGCGGCCACGCGTAGTCGCATTCGGATTCTTCACAAGCAGTGAAACGGCAATGGGCGCACGACTGCCAACGCCGAACACGTTGTCTTTTTCCTTTCGCCGCGTTTCACCGCTGGTGCGGGCGTTTCCACGCAAATGGAACACATAGATATCCGAGAACTCCTCGGCCAGACACTGGCGCAGTCCGTCGGTGGTATTGGCTTCCAGCCAACCGGCATTGGTCACAAATCCGATGATGCCAGCGCTACCCACGCGATCACTGGCCCAGCGAATGGCGCGGATATAACTGTCGTAAAGCGCATTCTTGTTTGTTGCCACGGAACGCTTGCCATAAGTGTCGCGGATTCGGGTGTCCAGCGCCGGATAAGCCACGTTGGCATTGTTGGCATTGGCATCGCCTTGCCCCACTGAATAAGGCGGATTACCAACGATCACCCGGATATCCAACCGCTTCTGCCGCTTGCGCCGCGCACTGTTGTCCACCAGTAGGGCATTGACTAGATCGTCCTTCTCGTACATCTGGAAAGTGTCGGTCAACAAGATGCCTTCGAAGGGTACGTAGTCTCCCCCTGCAATGTCGTGGTATGCGGCCTCAATGTTGATGGCGGCAATGTAGTAGGCCAGTAGCACCAGTTCATTGGCATGCAACTCGTGCCGATACTTGTGCGCCAGTTCATCCGGTTGGATCAGCCCGGATTGCAGGACCCGTGTGATGAAGGTGCCGGTGCCGGTGAACGGGTCGAGGATGTGCACGCCCTTGCTGCCCAGCGTTTGCCCGAACTCTGTTTGCAGAAGGTGATTGACGCTGTGCAGGATGAAGTCCACCACCTCCACCGGCGTGTAGACGATACCGAGGCGCTCGGTCATCCTCGGGAAGGCATTGCGGAAGAATTTGTCGTACAGCTCGACCACGATCTTCTGCTTTCCGGCGGCGTTGTCGATGCCTTCGGCGCGCAGCTTCACGCTGTCGTAAAAGGCCTGAAGGCTGCCCGTCTCCTTGTTCAGGTGTTCGCCTTCCAACACGTCCAACACCTGCTGCATCGCACGCGACATCGGGTTGTGGCTGGCGAAACTGTAGTCGGCAAACAGGGCGTCGAACACCGGCTTGGTAATTAAATGCTGCGCCAGCATTTCGATGATCTCGGTGTCAGTGACTTTGTCATTGAGGTCGTCGCGCAACTCTGCGGCAAACGCTTCGAATGCCGCGCGGGCGTGAGTATTGGCCGGATCAGCCAGCATGGCTTGGATGCGGTCAATATGGGTCTGGGCGATCTTGGCAATGTCGTTGGCCCAGTCTTCCCAGTGGTGGCGGTTGCCGCATTTCTCGACCACCTTGGCGTAGAGCGCGCGCTCGACTTCGCCGATCTCGAATTCGAGCTGGGCTTGATCGGGCACCGGCCCGTAGAGTTCGGACTTCTCTCCGAGGCCGTACGTTCCTTTGGCTTTTGCGGCCTTGCGCGCGTTGCCATCCACCAAGCGCGCGGTTTTGCGCTGCACGGTGTCGGCAATGGCCACCACTTCCATCTTGCTGCGGTCGGGGCCCACCAGATCCAGCTTGTTGACCATCGCGTCGAAGCGGTCGTCGTGTGAACGCAGCGCCTGCAACACTTGCCAAACCACAGCGTATGTCTTGTTGTCGTTCAACGCCTCGTGCGCTTCCACGCCTGCGGGTATGACCACCGGAAGCACCACATAGCCCCGCCGCTTGCCCGGTGCGTTGCGCATGACCCGACCCACGGACTGGACCACATCCACCTGCGAGTTGCGTGGGGTCAGGAAGAGTACGGCGTCCAGCGCGGGCACATCCACGCCTTCAGAGAGGCAGCGCACGTTCGACAACACACGGCACGTCTCCGGCGGTGTCGGTGCTTTGAGCCAATCAAGCTTGGCTTCTTTTTCCCCTGCGTTCATGCCCCCGTCCACGTGCTCGGCTTCGCACCTCAGGCGCGCGGCGTCCTCGATGTCCTCTGCGTCTTGGTAGGCCTCGACGACGGCTTGGAACATTCCGGCGATTTCCTTGGAGCTGACCTTGTGGGCCTTGCCGCCTTTGCCCGGTTCAATTACTTGACAGAATGCGACCGCGCGCTTCATCGGCTCCGCGGTCTCGTTGCCGTCTTCGTGTATGCCGAGCTTCGCCAGTGCTTTCCAGCAGCCAACTATTTTTGCAGCGTCATCCACGCGAAGCGTGTTGTTTTCGTCCTTCAGCAAGTGTTGCAGCCTGCGATTGATGTGCGCTTCTTCCACCGCCAGCACAATCACTTTGTAATCCACCAGCAAACCGCGTTTAACCGCTTCTGAGAAGGTGATGACGAACAGTTGTTTGCCGAACCACGCGTCGTTGTCCATCGAGTACAGCGCGACGTTATCGCGCTCGGCCACGGCCTTGGCTTCATTGCCGTAGATGCGCGGGGTGGCCGTCATATACAAGCGCTTTGCCGCACGGATGTACTCGGCGTCGTGCACGCGCACGAAGGCGGATTCATCGTCCCCTTCAAACGTTGCGCCTGTGGTGCGGTGCGCCTCATCGCAGACAATCAGATCGAACTCGCCCAAACCGTGCTGATGCTGTGCGTGGTGAATCGTTTCAATTGAGTGGTAGGTGCTGAAGACGACGGTCATGTGTTCGTCGTCTTGGCGTGCCGCCATGTGTTTCGCCAGAACTTTGGCATCGGTGGTGGCCGGGAAACGCAGTTCGTGGGCGAGCGTCTGGACCGCATCGTCTTCCTTGCGGCCGCGCTTCTTGCCCACATCGCTGTCGGAACACACGGCGAAGCTGTGCAAGGGGGTCTGACTTTCCTGTGTCCACTCCGTCAGGGTCTGGGAAAGCAACGACAAGCTTGGCACGAGGAACAAGACACGCTTGCCGGGGCCGGCCATCTGCTCCGCGATCTTGAGGCTTGTAAAGGTCTTACCGGTGCCGCAGGCCATGATCAGCTTGCCGCGATCTGCAGCCTGCAGCCCGGCGCTCACTGCCGTGAGCGCAGAAGCCTGATGCGGGCGAAGGGTCTTTTTCGGCTTGAGGCTGACCTTGGCGTTCGGCTGATATTTCGCCCAATCGACCTGGCTTTCCTCCAGGTCATGCAGCGTGATCTTGCTGACCGGTGGCTGCTGGTCGACAAGCGCGTTTTCGGCATGCTCCGACCAGTGGTCCGTGCTGCTGACAATGACACGGTGGGCGAAAGGCTTGCGGCCGGAAGCGGTGAAGAAACTATCAATGTCCTTCTTCTGTAGCTTGTAGCCGGGGTCGTAAAACTTGCACTGGATGGCGTGGATCTCGCCGGACCCTGCGACTTCAGCCACTAGATCAATGCCGTCGTCCTTGGCGGTGAAGCCGTTTGCCGGTGCCCATTCCGCCCAAGTCCAGACCCGGCGGTAGAGGTCCTTGTAGGTCGCCTCGTTCTGCAGATAGGCAAGGATCAGTTCTTCAAAGTACGTGCCCTTTTCGCGCTCGCTGACTGCTGCGATTCGGAAGGTGTCGAGGAGCTTGGAGAATGAGGTCACTTAGTCGAACCTGCTGCAATTGAATGGATGATCATTTCTTTAAGGCGCCGCGGGTTGAAATCAGATACGCAAGATTCCCTCATGCCCGTTGCCCCGTGACCGATTCTAGGTCGTTGCGACGCGTGGGGCGAGGCGTGGCGTGAGACTAATTCTTATCAGGCGGCCAGCTCAGCCCCAGTATGGATGCCGCCTGTTGTGGAAGACCGATCTTGCGGCGATCAGCTACGCCACGACCAGCTTGAGCAAAACAGCGATTTGTCAGCTGTTGATGATTACGTTGGTCGAGTCAGGGACTGTGGCAGCACTCCGGCCGATCGTCTGGTCTCGGCCAAAAGCTGACGTATGTATGCGTTCAAACTTTGTATGCGTTCAACCTTCCGCCAATGGAGGCGCACCCCGCAAGAAGCCACATGCTGTCAGGAATGCACTTCATGTTCGATACACGGCACTGCCTCGATCTGCAACGTCGCATGCTCTATACCGAAGCGCTCATCCAGCATGGCGATCAAGCTAAGTCGCAGCTGTTCGCCTGAGGCTTTCGCGTCATCCCCCACCACATGCGCGGTCAGCACTGCCTCTTTCGACCCCAGCGCCCACGCGTGCAGGTCGTGCACCTCGGTGACGCCCGGGAACTCGGCTAACGCCTTGCGAACCTCTTCTAGGTTGAGGCCATCAGGAACGCCCTGCATCAAGATGTTGCCGGCCTGCCGCATCAGAATCCATGTGCGTGGCAGCACCCAGAGGCCGATGAGCACGGCGATGATCGGGTCGGCAATCGTCCACCCGGTCAGCTTGATCAGGATGGCGCCCGCAATCACACCTACCGAACCGAGCATGTCGGCCCAGACTTCCAGGTAGGCGCCTTTCACGTTGAGGCTCTCGCCCGAACCGGCCTTCAGCAGGCGCATCGAGATTAGATTCACGATCAGGCCAAACGTGGCCACCACCAGCATGCCGGTGGAGGCGACCTCCGGCGGTTGACTGAAGCGACCGATTGCCTCCCACAGGATGTAGCCCGCTACGAGAAACAGCAGTGCTCCATTGATCAATGCACCAATGGCTTCCATGCGGGCATAGCCATAGGTTCGCTTGGCATCGGGTGGGCGCCTGCTCAGGCGAACAGCAAAAAGCGAGATCGCCAGCGCAAGCACATCGGTGCCCATGTGGGCAGCATCCGAGAGCAGCGCCAAACTGTTGGTCATCAATCCACCAATGACCTCTGCGATTAGAAATGCAGACGTCAGCCCAAGTGCGATCCAAAGCGGCTTTTCATGCCTAATCTCGCCACCACCATGATCATGTCCTGCGCCCATCTCAATCTCCTCCTATTTCGATGAGGTGCTTGCAGGCACCTCGTTTTCTGATGAGCGCAAGCCGCGCCAAGCCATTCCCAGTACCCGCCACGCAGAACGAAGGAAAAGTACGAGCAAGACGCTCGCCACCAGCAAATCAGGCCAGCTGCCCTTGAACACCCAGACACCGACCGCTGCCACAACAACGGCTAGACCTTCGAAGATGTCGTTTCGCGAACATTCCCATGCCGATGCAAGGTTGATGTCGCTGTCCTTTAGCGGCGTCAGTAGCCATAGACAGACACCGTTGAGGCTGAGATTCAGGAGAGCCGCCACGCCCATGGTTTCGAATAATGGGACTGCCGGGTTGTTGAAGCGCCAGATGATTTGGGCACCGACCGCCAGGGCCGCGCACAAGATCAAGACTCCCTTGAAGAGTGCGACCCATGCCTTGGCCTTGAGGCTTGCTCCGATCACCAAAAGGCTCAACAGGTAGGTCAGTGCATCACCCAGGTTGTCCAGTGTTCCGGAGAGCAGCGAGGAGGAATGACTGAGATAGGCGGCGGTGAACATCATCGCGCAGCTGGCAATGTTGATCAGCATGACGATGAGCAGAACCCGGCGTTGCCGGGCCTGCATCGCCGCCAGTTCCACCGTGGTGCCGCAATTGCAGCAATCAGACATGGGAGGACTCCTGCGTTGTGTTGCCCGTTCGATGCAATCGACGATAAAGCGCCGGGAGCACGAGCAGCGTGAGTAGCGTCGACGAAATAATGCCGCCGATGACCACGGTGGCCAGAGGGCGCTGCACTTCCGAGCCCGCACCCACGTTGAATGCCATCGGGATGAAACCGAGGGAGGCCACCAGCGCGGTCATCAGCACCGGGCGCAGGCGACCTAGGGCACCGTCCACCACGGCATCATCCAGCGCGTCGCCCTGTTCTCGCAGCTTGCGGATGAAGGCAATCATCACTAGGCCGTTGAGCACTGCCACGCCCGACAGGGCGATGAAGCCGACGCCGGCAGAGATCGACAACGGGATACCGCGCAGCGCCAGTGCAATCACGCCGCCGGTCAACGCCAGTGGCACGCCGGTGAACACGATCGCTGCGTCCTTCATTGAGCCGAATGCCCAGAACAGCAGCGCAAGGATCAGCATCAGCGTGACCGGAACGACCACGGCCAAGCGCTGGCTGGCGGAGATCAACTGTTCGAACGTACCACCGTAGTCGATCCAATAGCCTGCAGGGACCTCAACTTGTGCATCGATCGCGTTGCGCAGTTCCTGCACGAAGCCACCAAGATCGCGTCCACGCACATTCGCGGTCACGACCACGCGTCGCTTGCCGTTCTCGCGATTAACCTGGTTCGGCCCAAGCGCCATCTCAAGCTTGGCCACTTCCCGCAACGGCACCGTGCCCGGTGGTGGCGCATGACTGCCCACCGTGCCGCTTGATGCGTCCGCCGTCGCGCTGGCCGCTGGGTCGAGCGCGATGGGCAGGTCTTCCAATGCGGCCGGATCCTGACGAATCGCTTCGGGCAGTCGTACCACGATGTCGAAGCGACGGTCACCTTCGAACAGCTGGCCTGCGGTCTCGCCACCCACTGCCGTCGCCAGCGTTTCCTGCACCACGCCCGGGTTGAGGCCGTAGCCGGCCAAGGCTTGCCGGTCGGGAACAATGCTCAACAGCGGCAGACCCGTCACTTGCTCAATCCTGACGTCGGCGGCCCCCTTGATGGTCTTTGCGACGGCTTCGATGCGCGTGCCCACTTCAACCAAGGTGTCGAGGTCATCGCCATAGATCTTGATCGCCACGTCCGCACGGACGCCAGAAATCAGCTCGTTCATTCGCATCTGGATCGGCTGGGTGAACTCGTAGTTATTGCCCGGGATTTGCTTGACGGCCACCTCGATCTCATTGACCAGCGCATCGCGGGGCTTGCGTGGATCTGGCCACTCACTGCGTGGTTTGAGCATAACGAAGGTGTCGGTGACCGAGGGCGGCATTGGATCGGTGGCGACTTCCGCCGTTCCGATCTTGCCGAAGACGCGCTCGACCTCGGGGAACTCCTTGATGCGTCGCTCCAACGTGGCCTGCATGGCCACCGCCTGGTCCAGCCCCGTGCCGGGGATTCGCATGGCGTGGACAGCGATATCGCCTTCATCGAGGTTGGGGATGAACTCGGTGCCCAAGCGCGTGGCCAGCAAGCCACTGAGCACCACCAACGCCGCTGCGCCAGCGAACACCAGGCGACTGCGCTTGAGCGACCAAGCCAGTAACGGCACATAGCGCTTGCGTAGCCAAGCCATGACCCGATTCTCTTTTTCCTCGACCTTTCCACCAAGGAAGGCCGCGATCGCTGCGGGAACGAAGGTCAACGACAACAACATCGCGCCGGTCAACGCCAACACCACGGTGATGGCCATCGGGTGGAACATCTTTCCTTCGACCCCAGTCAACGCAAAGATCGGCAGGTAGACCGCGGCAATGATGCCTAGGCCGAACAGGCTTGGACGGATGACCTCCGCAGTGGCGGACGCCGTGGCATCGAAGCGCTCCTCGGCCGTGGGCACGCGCCCTAACCGGTGCTGGAGTTCGCCGAAACGGCGCAGGCAGTTCTCGATGATGATCACCGCGCCATCCACGATCAGCCCGAAGTCCAGCGCACCTAGGCTCATCAAATTTCCGGACACGCCGCCGCGCACCATGCCGAATACCGTGAACAACATGGATAACGGGATCACCGCTGCGGTAATCAGCGCCGCGCGGAAGTTGCCGAGCAACGCGAACAGTACCGCGATGACCAGTAGCGCACCTTCGATCAGGTTCTTCGATACCGTCTTGATGGTGCGGTCGACCAATGCCGTCCGGTCGTACACTGTATGCGCCTGTACTCCTTTGGGCAGACTCTTGTTGGCTTCCTCCAGCTTGGCGGCCGAGGCTTGCGCCACCGTGCGGCTGTTGGAGCCCACCAGCATGAACACCGTGCCGAGCACGACTTCATCACCGTTTTGTGTTGCCGCACCGGTGCGTAGCTCAGGCCCTTCACCCACACCCGCAACATCGCGCACGCGGATCGGCACACCTTCACGACGGTCCAGCACGATGTCGCGGATCTCATCGAGCCCGGTAACCTGGCCGGGCACGCGCACCAGGAATTGCTGCCCGTTCCTTTCGATATAGCCGGCACCGATGTTCTGGTTGTTGGCGGCCACCGCACGCACGACGTCTTCCAACGTGAACCCCAACGTACGCAGCCGCGCCGGATCCGGAGTGATGTGGATCTGCCTGGCATAACCGCCGATGGTGTTCACCTCGGTGACCCCAGGCACGTTGCGCAGCTGTGGCCGGATGACCCAGTCCTGCAGCGTGCGCAGGTCGGTCGAGGTCCATGGCGTGCCGTCGGGCTTGCGTGCACCCGCCTTCGCCTCAACGGTGTACATGAAGATCTCGCCGAGACCGGTAGCGATCGGCCCCATCTCGGGTTCCACGCCGACAGGTAGTTGCGACTTCACCTGCTGCAGACGCTCGGCCACCTGCTGACGTGCGAAGTAGAGATCGGTGCCGTCCTTGAACGCCACGGTCACCTGCGACAGTCCGTAACGCGAGATCGAACGGCTGTAGTCCAGCCCCGGGATGCCGGCCATCGCCGTTTCCACAGGCCAGGTGATGCGCTGCTCGGATTCCAGCGGCGAGTAGCCGGGGGCCGCAGTATTGACCTGCACCTGCACGTTGGTGATGTCGGGCGTGGCATCAATGGGGAGCTTGGTGAAGCTCCAGACACCAAGCGCGACCAGCGCCAAGGTCAGCGCCAGCATCAGCCAGCGATGCGCGATGGCAAGTCGGATTACGCGTTCAAGCAGGCCAGTGTCGTTAGTGGTCATGGGACGCACCCGACTTCTCGATGTCCGCCTTCACCAGGTAGCTCTGTTCGACCACCACCTGATCGCCCGCCTTCAACCCTTCGAGGACTTCGACCTGCGCAGCATCACGCTTGCCCAGCGTCAGGGGACGGATTTCGTAGGTATTACCCACACGGATGAACACCACGTCCCAGTCGCGGAATTTCTGCAGCGCAGCCAAGGGCACCACCAGCGTGGTCGGCTGCTGATCCACGGTGATGCGCGCCTTGACTGCTGAGCCAGGTCGCCACTGCCCGTCGGCATTGGCGATCGTGGCGCGGGCCACGGTGCTCTGGCTGGCCGTCGCGGTGCCCGGCAGGATGCGATCGATGACCGTGTCGAGCGTAGCGCCATCGCTCATGCGGGTGACCTGGACACGGCCACCGGGTTGGATGTGCTGCGCATCGGCACCGAAGATGTGCAGGTCGACCCACAGCCGGGTGAGGTCAGCCACGTCGTAAAGCACCATGCCTTCGCCAGCCACGGCGCCGACGTACGCATCCCGCGCAACCACGACACCGGTTAGGGGCGACGTAATCGTGTAGTTGCTCAGACTCAGGTTGCTCTCGATGACGGCCAAGACCTGGCCGGCTCTGACCCGATCACCGACATTCACGGTCAACCGTTTGATGGGTCCGGGGAAGCGTGCGGTTACCTTGGCACTACGCCCTTCGACCGGCGTCAGCAGTCCTTGTACTTCGTGCTCGTCAGCGATGATGCCTGGGCTGGCGGCGGCAACCTTGATTCCCGACTGGTCGGCCATCGTTCTCGCGATGGTGGTACGCCCCTCATAGCTTTCGTACGCCCAACGTAGCGGCTTGCCTTCGACCTGTGCCAGCACCTCGACATCGAAGGAATGCGGCTCGCCAACGATGCTGGACGCCAGCAGACTGCCATCCGCCTGCGGTGCGAGGGTGTGGTTTTCGGCGATGTTGCCCAAGCGCTTGAGCCTGACCTCCACCTTGCCCGCCGTCGCCGGCAGCGCGTCATCGCCCTTGTACAACCAGGCTTGATACTTCGGCGGCGTGCCGTCCTCGGCGATGGCCAGCTCAACCGCATAGCCATCTTGTTCCAGCAGTCGTCCGCCATGTGCTCCCTTAGCGGCTTCCTCGGTGTGTTCGGTGCCGGCTTCGCCGCCTTCGGCGTGGCCATGCTCGTCCGTGGCCGCATCACCGCCGCAAGCCGACAGCGCCATCACCAAGGCGATCGGCAACATCCAGTGGCGCAGGTTCATTGGTCTTCCCCTTGTTCATTGATGGCCATGCCGTCAACGAACGGCTGGCCGGTGAGCCGCTGGATTTCGATCAGCGCACGTTGCGCTTCCAGAGCGGCTTCAAGTTGTTGTTTGCGCGCAAGCGTGCGTTCGGACTGAAGCTGCGCCCATTCGAGATAGCTGATCGCGCCTGCGCGATAAGCACGCTCGGCGGCCTTCTCGGCCTGGCCGAGCTTGGGGATGACCTCCCGCCCCAGCAGCCGCACTTCCAACTGGGCGCTGAGGTAGCGACCATGTGCGTCGGCAAGGGTGGAATACAGGCTCAGGTCGCGGGATTCGCGTTCGACCTCCAACATCGCCAGCTCCGCTTCCGCCGCTCGGATCTCGGGCTGTGCGCGGGCGCGGCTACCGAGCGGGATGGAGACGCTCGCCAGCAGCCCGGCGTCGTTGCCCTCGCGGAAACGCCGTGCGCCTACCTCCCAGCTCCAGTCAGGCGTGGACTGGCTACGGGCCAACTGCAGACGTGCTTCGCGGATACGGCGTTCGCCCGCGAATTGGGCGATCTCCGGTGTGCGATTCAACCAGGCAGACAACTGCGTGAAGGCATCCAGCGTGGGTAGCGCGTAAGGATTGCCGCTCGCCACGGTGAACTGCGGCTCGCGCTCGCCCCACAACGCGGCCAGATGCTGGCGGGCGCTCTGTTCGCGTTGCTTCGCACGTGCACGTTCAAGCTCGGCCCGCGACAGCGCCGCTTCCGCCGCGAACACCACCGACTGCGGTGAGGCGCCAGCCGTGAAACGGTGACGCGCACCGGCAACCGTGCGTCGGCGCTGCTCAATGTCTTGCGACGCCACCTCACGCTGACGTTGCGCTGCCACAACCGCCAGATAGCGACGCGCTACTTCGGCCAGCAAATCAAGACGTTTTGACTCGCGTTCGACAGCCAAGGCGTCGATCCGCGATTGCGCCAGCGTGCGTCGCGCCTCCAGCTTGCCGCCTCGCTCGAATACCGAGCCCAGCGTCACCGTGGCTTCGGCGCTATCGAAGAAACGGCGGTCGTCGGTGCCCATGACGTTCTCAACCGTCGCGCCGAGTACAAGTGGGGGGCGCAAGGAGGCCTGATCAACGCCGGCCGCGAGGGCGTCGCGCTTGGCATCGATGAGGCGCAGATCTGGGTGGGCTTGTTCGACGCGACCGATCGCATCGTCCAGGGTCAAACGGTCAGCGGCCATCGCTGGCATACACGCCAGAAATGCCGCAAGGCACGCGGCAAACGCCGCGATACGCATGTGCATGAAAGTCTCCGAAATATCAGGCGAAACGGTTGCACGCAGCTAGGCGTGCGACTGCGTTACGCCTGGATCGGAGGCCTGAGGATGTCTTCCAGTGGGCTACGGAGTGTCAGTGCTACCAAGCCTTCGGCAGGCGGGCTTGACCCGCTTGAGATCAAGAGCGTGGTTGTCCCGCCAAACACTGCGCTGGGGGCATGCCCACAGCAATGGGCGAAGTGCGACAGGACGTGTAGCCCTTCACCCCCACCATCCTGATCCTCCGGAGACGGAGTCGCCGCCTCGGCTTCATCGAATTGAGCATGCTCGGTCGTCGAGCCGTGGCTGAGCTCGTGGATTTCCCCAATCGCCGCTAAGGCCGGCTGAACTACGAAGGCGAGCAAAAGCAGGCCGCTCCATATGAAGCGAATCCACGGGTACCGCCGATGGGGTGCCAACCGGGCCATTCCAGCAGGATAACGGTCGTCTGCGGCGATACACAATCACGCCCGCCAAGACGGCTTCAGTCCGCATCTGCCGCGTTTAACCCGTTGCAAGCAGTGTCTGCTTCGGGTCGAAAGCGGTCTTTCACGGGTTTCGAACTGTACCAACTAGCGTGCATCTTCGAGTTCATACTGTCAAACCAATAATCAGGCTCATAGCGAACCGACCAGCGTATTTGGGAGTGCGTCAAAATCGGTTTAGGTTGGTCGGTCCAATCTTAAAGAGCCGCCTGTCCCGAGGGACTGCTGAGTTCTCGGCACCATGGACTAGAAGTTGGTGGTGTTTCTCCGATCAGGCTCTGCGACGGCATACTTAATGGTGATCCAAACCTGATCAGACTGAGCTAGGAGATTTCCTTCATAAGGGTAGGAAATCTCCGATTCAAACTCGTCCAATACCAAGATGACCCAATTACTGCTTGACTAGTCCCGCCAACGAGACGACCAACATTCTCGAGTCGCCGCTATCAAAGTTCACTCGAACCACCTTTGCGTCGACCCACCTGTCCACGACACCTGTGCCAAAAACAGGGTGTTTGACGCGGGTCCCGGCCGGAAGTGAGGTCGTTCCTTCCGCACCAGTGGGCGGCTTTCTATGCGTTCTGGGCTTCCTGCGATACGCCCAGTCACGAGAGACATCGTGTCGAGAGAAATACTGGTTTGCGATACCGGGGCGTTCGACTTCATGCGGAATGAAGGGGCCGCCGTTCTCAAGCGCTTCGCCCGCATGTCGAGCCACGGCTAAGTCCATCTCCCAAAGGAAACGTGACACGCCGCTGCCAAACGCACGTTCATCTTTGCATTCAATATCGTTGGCTATTGACGAGAAATTGTCATCTGCCGGATGTGCTAAGAACAATGTGTCAACTGAGCGAGTAGAGGCGACGTAGAAAAGGCGTCTCTCTGCTTCCAAATCCTCTTCAGTCAGATCGTCACGAGGGAATACGCGGGTGGCCAACCCCGGTACGAAGACCACCGGCCATTGCGCGCCCTTGGCACGATGGATTGAACCAATCCAAACATGCGGGTGATCTGGCGGTTCCGTTTGCGACGAGTCGATCAAAGGGTCGATTTCATCGAGAAACGAATCAATCGCCCCTTCATGCTTGGTTGCTATCAACTTGAAAGCAGCAACGTTTGCCAAGATTGCCTCTGCAGACTCGGCCGTTGGCGACTGTTTCTCGATGGACTTTTCAAAGTCCGTCCCCTGAAGATAACGATTGAGGACATCAATCACCTTTTCATCTGGGTCCGTAGTCGTGGCGATGATCTCCAACAAATCGGCACGGTCCCTGATTTGGTCAGCGTGAAACTTCTGGGTCTTTTCTGTAATCACCGATCTGATGGCGTCCGAGATACTCTCTGGCCTTGCCATAACCTGTTCGACGACCTGCTGGGACGCGACTCGATCGAGGTACAGGGCCGGCCTCTGAAGGAGATTTCTGATGATGAAATGGACCTCATCAGCACTCATGGTCTTCCATCGGCCGCTCGCTAGCTGTAAGACCCCCACCAAAGCGCTGATCTCCGGTATCCGAGTAAGCGGCGGACGGCCGTACACGAAGTAGGGAATGCCGAGTTGGTGTAGTTCTAGCTCGATAGAAACGCTCATGTTGTAAGTGCGAACGAGAATCGCGACATCGTCTGGAGGCGTTCCTTCCGAGAGTACGGATTGAACGTGCTCACCAAGCCCCGTCAGGCCCAGTGACAGACCAACGCAGTGAATACGAGTTCTCGGAGTGCCTTCAGCAGAGACACTAATCTTCGCGTTTCTGTTTGCGTTTCTCGTAATGAGATGGCTGGCTGCCAACGAAAGCGTATGGCCGAATCGAAACGTATGGGGAAGGGTGTAGCGCGTGGCATCTGGGAAGTCGGCTTCAAAGCCCCGAATCAGATAGTCCGGTTTTGCGCCTCTCCAGTCGTAAATCGCCTGGTCTTCATCGCCTACGAGCATGACGCTGGCGCGCGTACCGGCAAGAATTCGAAGTAGCGCGATCTGGATCCCGTTCATGTCTTGGGCTTCGTCGACTATGAGGTGATCGACCTTGTCGGATACGTAGCTTTGAATCTGAGGCTTACGCAGCATCAGTTTCACAGGGTCATAGATCTGGTCTTCGAAAAACCTGATTTTTGCGCGCGCGCGTTCCTTCTCGTACAGGTGGAAGGCCTGCGGGAATCCAGCTGCCGCCTTCGCGTATTTGCCTGCTTCGAAGACATCTTCGGCTGAGCGTACGTCGGACTTGACCAGAAGAATGAACTGAAGGAACGAATCGATCAGATCCTTATCGGGAACTTGATCATCAGCGTTGAGTGATTTAAATACGTGCGTGAAGACGTCCTTGGCAATCTTAGTGCGGCGGTAGTCCTTGTCGATAATTTGTGCGTCTGGAAGCAATCCAATCTCTACGAACCGTTTGACGATCTTATTGCCCATCGAGTTAAACGTACGAATCTCGGGAGGCTTTGAACGCGCCGCTTTTTCAAAACGGTTCTGGAACGACTCCCTAGCATCACGATTGAACATCACAACGGCGATTTGCTCAGGGTTGTGCTCGCGGAGTAGATGGCGCACTCGACCGACTAAGGTCTCTGTTTTCCCCGAACCCGCTACGGCCGCGACGACAGCATGGCGACCCGCATGCTCAATAACCCTAATCTGCTCTGGTGTATAGCTCTTTTCTGACATGTCATTCGTGAGTTAGAGCGGTGAAGAATTAGAGCGTCAAAATTGACGGACGTACCGGTTTCATAATCCTGTTGATCCGGAGACGAATGTGGACGATCTGATGGCGATAGACTCCGAGCACACGGCATACGAAAAAAGTTTTCATGCCGGCTCATTATCCGAGTTTGCCTAATTCCCCATACGCTCACTGACCTTCAAGTCTACTAGGCAGCGATGCGTCAGTTTGATCGGACTGAGAATTTTTCGCACAGCGCTACGTGGCATGTGAGTCTCATTGCGGCTCAATTGTTGTCAGTAACGCCCTGCGCATTTTGATTCGAGCGATAGGGTGGTTGAGCCAAATTGGCCGACGATGCATGCGTTCGTTCAGTTGGTTTGTAGTAAGGAAATGCGTGTCAGGGGGAGAATGCGCGGATTGCCTGCGTGGCTGGATGTCGATGCATCGCATGCAGCGGTGGCCGGCAAGGCACGCTCTCCACTCAAAGGATCGAGCGGTTGAATGGATTAATCGCTCGTATCGGGTATCGACTAAAACACATCGTTAGGAACCTTGTTGACGTCGGAATCGCGCACCGGAAAGGTGTGATCGAGGCCATCAACTAAAGTCCCAAGTAAAGCATTTTGCTTGGTCTGCCGATCGGACTCGCCATCGCGCAAATCCCTCGATTCAAGCTTTTTTCAAACCTATAACACCTTGTTGAAGTCGGTGGATAGCCACTTCGCGTCCAGGCGCTCCGCACTGATGCGCTTACCAAAGGTGTAATCAGTTGAGCAGAGATAAGTTCGAAGCCGTCTATTGCGTTTTGGTCGTCACCGCGGCTGTCCTGACAGGTATCGTCAAATGCGCCATCTGCGGTCGTTCAAAGGCACCCTGATCCAACCCACTCACTGCATTTTGTCCACGGCCCGGCATCGCGTCCGGACCGTGGGTGTTTATGCGGCCAACAATGAGGAAACGAAATGCATTTGGTCGAATCTATGGCGTACACGGGTGACCGTCCGTGGCATGGCTTGGGCAACAAACTGGCCCCGCAACAGTCTATTGATGACTGGAAAAGGCAAGCGGGAATGGACTGGAGGATCGAGGAATCCGAAGTTCGATTCATTTCCGGCAATGGCAACATTGGCGCAATTCATGCCTTCCCGGAAAACAAAGTTTTGTACCGCTCGGATACCAAGGCTCCGTTGGCCGTCGTGTCGAATCGCTACAAGGTCGTCCAGCCCAGCGAAGTGCTGGAGTTCTATCGAGATCTGACCGAAGTGGGCGGCTTCGAGTTGGAGACGGCCGGAGTGCTTCGCCAAGGCCGCAAGTTCTGGGCGCTGGCACGTACTGGGCAGTCAGTCACACTCAAGGGCAGGGACAAGGTCGATGGCTATTTGCTTCTGGCTACTGCTTGCGACGGGTCGCTCGCCACGACGGCGCAATTTACCTCAGTGCGCGTCGTATGCAACAACACCTTGCAGATCGCCTTGGGTGATTCCAACGGTTCTATCAAGGTGTCGCATCGTTCGAAGTTCAATCCCGAGGTGGTCAAGCGTCAACTCGGCATCGCTGTGTCGTCCTGGGAACCTTTCGTGTCACGCATGAAAGCCTTGTGTGAATGTCCGGTTGATCCGGATTCGGTCGAAGGGTTGCTGCGACGCGTACTGACTTACCAGGCTCAAGATATCGCCGCCCCTGTGGCCAATGAACAAGCCATCGCCAACGTGCGTGCAATTTACGAGGGTGGCGGCAAGGGCGCGTTGCTCGCATCAAGTCGTGGTACGGCGTGGGGCTTGCTCAACAGTGTGACTGAGTTTGTCGATTTTCACCGGCGCGCGCGGTCTGCCGATCACCGCCGAGAGGCGGCGTGGTTTGGCCAAGGTGCGCAGATAAAGCAGCGCGCGTGGGACGAAGTGATGAAACTGGTGGCGTGACGAAGGCAGTTGATCTCGCTTTCAATGGCTAGGTGTCATGGCTGGTCTTGCGTTGAAGCAGCGCCCAGCCGACTGGGCGCTGTTGCTGTAGCGAGAGGTCCATCACACTCTGTGGCGGAGTAAATGGGGTGAGGCAATGAAAGTGCGTTTCCGTCCGTTCGTCCGCCGATATCAGACGCGGCGCTCATAGGAGTCAATTCAGGTGGCAGCGCCTGTCCGATGACATTTTTCATCGTAGAAGTCCCGCCACAAGGCAACACCAGAGTGTCGCCTGAATTTGGAAGCTGCTCCGACCGGATCACCAGCGCAACTGCCATCCCCGGCGGAGTGAGCGTGTCAATGCCGGGCTTTCTTGGACCGTTCGGGTCTCCAGAGGATCGCGCCAAGGCGGCAAACACAACCAAAACGTACTTGTGGCAGGACGGCGTTCTCAAAGAGACGTAAGTCGCCAATCCCACCGAAACATCTACATCAAGCCCGGCTAAACGCCGGGCTTTTTTGTCTACGGAGCCGAGAACATGAAGAAGATGAAGGCGCTCAGACTGGTCAGCACGACTGAAATGGCGCGGAGTGAATGGCTGGGGATCAGACGCCGTGGCATCGGTAGCTCGGACGCGGCTGCAGCGGTCGGTATGTGTCCCTACAAGAGTCCCCTTGAACTCTGGATGGAGAAGACCGGTCGCGCCGCTCACAAGGCAGACCCCGACACGTCCGATCCGCGCTACTGGGGTACGCGATTGGAACCGCTCGTCGCTTCAGCGTATATGGAGCGCACTGGGAACAAAGTCCGACGGGTGAATGCTGTTCTCCAGCACCCCATATTTCCTTACATGCTCGCCAACATTGATCGCGAGATTGTTGGGACAACGGGCGCACAGGTCTTGGAATGCAAGACCGCCGGTGAGTTCGGTTCACGGCTCTGGAAAGATGGCGTGCCCGAACATGTCCAGTTGCAAGTACAGCACCAGCTCGCCGTGACTGGCAGGGGGGCGGCGGACGTGGCGGTGTTGCTGTGCGGGCAGCGGTTGGAGACTCACCGCATCAGGCGCGACGAGGACGTGATCGCACGTCTGATCGTTTTAGAAACCCAATTCTGGCGCTATGTGGAGACCGACACGCCCCCGCCAGCAGATGGCAGTGAGTCGGCTGGTCAGGCATTGCGTCAGCTTTATGTTGGCAAGAGCACGACGGTTGACTTCAGCGAGGACGCCGCCCTGTGCAACGCCTTTACTTCACTGGCGAATCTCAGGGACGAACTACAAGAGAAGGAAGCGGCTGCCGAGCAGCTGAAGCAACAGATTCAACAGGCCATGGGCGACGCGTCTCGAGCGGTATTTGCAGACGGCGAAGTGTCGTTCAAACGCTCAAAAGACTGCACAAGTCTGGATACCAAACGACTGGCTGTCGACCACCCCGACATTACATCCAGATACACCGTCATTCGCCCTGGGGCACGCCGATTTGTGCTGCTTCGGGATTCCAATCATCCAAAGAGGGATTCCACATGCTGAAAGGTTTGGCAATCACACCGCCTGTTGTCGGGCGGATTTCTATTGGGCGGGTCATTGAACGTAACGGCAAGCGCCTTCCAGAAAAGGACGATCAGTTCACCATTACCACGCAGGTTCAGAATCGAGAGGGATGGATCCTTCATCCCCTTGATGAAGCACTTCGGAGAGAAAGTGGCGGTAAGCTCCGGTCGCTGCCGATCCGCCTGCTCTTCAATGATCCGACGTTGAATTTTCGGAGCACCTACTCATTGTTCGATCGCGGAACAGGCCGGCCGTTATGTGTAGGGAACGGCGAGTCTTGCCGCAGGGCAGGAAAGGAACGGGTTGAGACGTTGCCATGTGTCGGACCCGACACATGTCCATTCGCGGAGGGCAACTGCAAAGTCTATGCCCGCTTTGCTGTGGTCATTGGCGACGAGGTCGAGGACGCATTCGGAACCTTTGTCCTTAGAACCACTTCGTTCAACACGGTGCGCACTCTCGCAGCCCGTCTTCAGTACTTCGATGCCGTATCCGGCGGGCGCTTGGCCACAATGCCTTTGGAACTCAGATTGCGAGGAAAGAGCACGGCAATGAGTTTCCGATCCACGATCTACTACGTCGACCTGACGGTCAGAAGTGGACTGACGCTGGAAGCGGCCATCGAACAGGCAAGGGCGACGGATCTTCAACGGAAAGAGCGTGGTTATGACCAAGACGCGCTGGATCTGGCCGCAAAGCGGGGCTTCGCCAACGGCGACTTTGAGGAGGCCGAGGACGACGTTCCTTCGGTTATCGAAGAGTTCTTTCCAGAGCCCGGCGCCGCCCATCAGGTCCAGACGTCGGTTACATCAGGGGCACTTAGCGAGCGGCTTGGCAAGAAATTGGCCAGCCCATAAAGGAGCAAAAGGAGGCCGTGTATGTACAGGGCAATTGGCGGAATTGTCGTGGCCATTTTAGCTACGTGCGGGTTGGCCACGGTCGTGGCGAAGCAATGGCAAATGTACAAGCGATCACTAGACAGGTCGCAAGACTGAAATCCAAATTCAACATCTACAGGCATTGGAGAAGACAAGTGGAGCAGCAAATCAAGGAGGCCCTGTTCGTTAGGACTCAAAGTGGACGATACCGGCCGGCAGACTCAACGCAAATCATTGAGGCAGCGCGCGCGGTCGTTGATAGGAATGCCGTGAAGGGTATGGCGTTTGCAGACATGGCAACGTCCCAGCGATTCTTCATCGACAAGCTGGCCGGCCTACAACGGGAGGTCTTTGCTGTTGCCTTCCTGGATACGCGTAATCGCCTCATCGCGCACGAAGAAATGTTCTTGGGCACCATCGACGGCGCAGAGGTTCATGCGCGGGAGGTTGTCAGGCGAGGGTTGGCCCTCGGCGCGGGCGGGGTGATCGTGGCACACAACCATCCGTCCGGCCATCTCGAACCTTCAGCCGCTGATCGGGCGGTGACTTCCCGGCTAAAGCAGGCGCTCGCTCTTGTGGACATCCGGCTGCTTGACCACATCGTAGTGGGTGGCTTGAAAGCGGTATCGCTTGCCGCGCGGGGATGGGTCTAGACAGGAATATGAGGGGAGCCCGCGGGCTCCCCTCACCAGCCCGGTGCCCACCTTTTTTTACTTGGTTCTCTCCATCCACTTCTACGACGGCGTCATGTTCACCCAGTCGAATTCGTCGCCCAAGCTACCGTCGTCGCAAACTATACGCAGGCGCTTGTCTTCTCGAGTTACAAACAGCATCTTCCCGTCAGTATTGGGTGTGCGCTGCGCCTTCCCGCTCGCACCTTTTGTGCTTTGACATTAAGTTCAACGGCTCGACCCAAACACGCGCGCCAGCATCCATCCGGGGGGCTTTTTTTACAGGAATGGCCAATCGAACACGGCATCGATTAAGAAGCAGACCATCAGGACGCCATGTAAAGAAGACCTTGGTCAATAACGGCAGCGCCGGGGCGATTGGAGCGTAAGTAGTTGATTGTTTAAATACCTGAGAACTAAAAAATCATGTCCACGTATCGTGGTCATCACTCTAAGGCGACAGCTGGAAGCGGCACCGATTTAAGTGCGTGGGGTACCCCCCAATAAGTTCGACAGCCGAGCATGGCATGGTGTGGACACCCAACAGAAAAGAGGTGTTCCTTGTTACCGCAAACCTTCGAAGATGACTTGATCTTGCGCATGAAAGACATGTGCAAGTACTTGGGCATCAGCCAGTCGCATGGCTACTGGCTTCGTCGCAACGACCCCACGTTTCCCAAGCCAATTCGCTTGGGTAAGACCGCAGTGGGCTTTTTGGCGTCGGAACTGCGCTGCTGGCTTATGGCCCGGGGGTGCCTAGCGCACTAACTCTTACTGAAAACGTTCACCGAAATCCGCCCTGCTCTGCGCGATCCGGATTTTTGGATGTGCGAAGAAACGCCTTCAACCACTTACCCGAATTTGGGTTTAGGTATTTTTAACCGTCGCTTTGCGATGCAACCGTATGCGTATGCGAATGAAAATGAATAAGAATAAAAAGCGCCTTCTGAAAATATGGAGGCTCCACACGCGCGTTCCACTAGACCATGGATGGATCATCTCGAAAGAGATGAATTGTCCTCGCATCTTGCTGGAAAGCGACCACCTCATCGACTCCTTAGCAAAGGCGCGAGGTGGTTATCAATTCTCCGTTGTCGAAACCACGCGTGGACCACGCGTCCGTTCCACGCCGCTGCTGAAGAATCTGGTTGTTGCGATCAACAGTTTGAATGCCTCAGAAGTACGTGCTTGCTTTCCGCACCACAGCTTCAGCAAGTATTTCGAGCTGTGGGAATCGGCGGTGTCGACAGTGCCAGTTCGCCGACCGGCTGAAATTCGAGTTCAGGACGTTGAGGCGATGAATGCTTGGATCATGGAAGTGCGTGCGCGCGCGAAGAACGAGGGGTACACAGCTGCCGTGCGGAACGAACGACGCGCTGCGCACAAGAACTACGTTGGGCTGCGCAAGTACGTCGACCGACTGTTTGAACGGCATGCACGACTACTTGTCATCCGCTTAGATCTTGGATATGTTGCCGACCCTTTCCCTCCAGCCAGCACGGGAAGTTTGCCAGTGGTGCAAGCAAACGTAGACTTCAAGAGGTTCCTGGCTCAGCTCGTTGCGCAGTATCCGGCAATGGTTGGCTACGCATGGAAAAAAGAGTGGGGCGTATTGAAGGGACCCCACATGCATCTCTTGCTGTTCTTCAATGGCCATGTTGTACGCGAGGATTACACCATAGGTCATGCCTTGGGAGATCTGTGGAAGAGAGTTGCATCTTTTGGTGCCAGCTACTGGTTAAGCAACGCCGACAAACTGACGTTGGAAACGAAAGGAAAACTTGGGATCGGCATGATCGATTACAGGGATTCCGAGCTACGTGAGGGCCTCAAAGATGTATGCATGTACCTGACCAAGATGGACCTCTACGTTCGCATGAAGATTCCAGGGCTTCGTCGCGTGTTCGGCAAAGGGCAGATTCGCGGGCGATCCTCAAAACGCGGAAGACCGCGCTTGCTCTTGCCGATTATTCAGGAGGAGATTTGATTTTACTTTGGACGCGAGGTCGTCCGCGTTTGCTCTTCACGATCCGATCCACTTGGGTCGTGAAGAGTTGATCGTCGCGGTAAAAGCGTTGCAGAAGATTCTCGAGGGTGCGTAAGGCATCTGGACTTGGCGTCGACTTTGGGATTGGCGCTCCCCTATGTCCCGTCAGCTTCAAGATTAGGTCTTTGACGGAGTCCATAGATTGATCTTGAAACTTATTCAATTCGTTGAAAGCCCAAGCTTTTATCGATGCATGTTCCTCATGGACCTTGCCAAACTGCTTCTGCGCAGCCGCTCGACCTAATTGTGTCAACAGAAGTTGAGGAGCCGCCCAACCCAAGTAAAGGTTGGATGCCGAGAGAGGCGCACACGCAACCTCTACCTGCTTCTGCGACATTATCGCCTCGTCGTATTTCCTTGCGGCATCTATCCAGAATCGAAGGCTCGCTTCAAGTTTCTCTTCTGGGTCTTCAACTCCAATCGTGCTTACGAACCAGTTGGGTAGAGACAGCCGGTCAGCCCAAAGTTCGTCGAAAACATGCCGGAGTTGTTCCGGCGGGTACCCAAATCTGAAAAGTGCGAAGATGATCGAATTGAAAGTCCCTAATAGAGTTCTATAGGTGCACGTGTAGTCCATGGCGTCAAACCACGGAGCCATATAGAGATCCCTGACGGCGTCCGGTTCACCCGCTCCATTTTCAAACAACAGTTCTAGGCGATCAATCAGCTTTGAGAAATTACGCCCGTGGATACTCTGCGACAGAGGTGGAACGGGCTTGCAACGATCGCATACGGCACAGGTGATGGGACGGTCAATATCAGTAACCTTGACCCGGTGCCTGAACTCCGAAAGACCGAACTCGATTAACTGAAGACGCTTTTTTCTGACCTGCTCGGCTTTCGCTGTCTTGGGTGTAGAGCGCTCGTTTTTAGGTATTCCGTCCGCTCGATCGTTCATGTAGTCGAAGCTTTTTTGAGTTGGTCTAAGTAGTCCGCCCAAGCCTGCATCATTCGCCTTCGCTCTGGCAAGAACTTTGCCAAGTTGTATACACCTTCCGTCCCGCCGATCTCGTGGGAAAGCTGAGCTTCCACCGCCTCTCTCGACCAACCCTGTTCTCGCAGGAGGGTTGACGCCATGTGTCGAAAGCCATGTCCAACTATCAACCCCTTGTACCCAAGGCGGGCCAGCGCAGCATTGATTGCGCCATCGCTCATGTTGCGCGAGGGTTCACGCCCGCTTGGGAAAACGAAACGACCTCGGCCGGTGAACGTTTTCAACTCTTGCAGAATAGCGACCGCCTGTAAACTCAGTGGAATGACGTGGGGAGGCGTTTCTTTCGCTTCCTTCGCTGCCTTTCGAAGCTTCCGGTTCATCGGCGGAACCGTGTATTGTGGTTGATCGCCCTCCAGCTCTATCTGGGACCACTCAGCCATTCTGATCTCTCCAGGACGGCAGAACCACATCGGCGCCAGCCTAAGTGCTGCAGCTACTGCGACACTTCCTTCGTAACTGTCAATCGCCCTGAGAAGCACCGCGATTTTGTCCGGTTCAATAATTGTGGGGTGCCTCTGTTTGCGTCGCGAGGGGAGGACAGCGCTTAGGTCAGACGCTGGATCCCTTTCAGCCCGTTCAGTCGCGATCGCAAACTTGAAGATTCGGCTTAGCTGGAAGCGAAGCCGGTGAGATTGTTCAAGAAAGCCGGCTCGTGCCGGTCGCTCGATCATAACCCTTACGTCAGCAACGCCTATCTCAGCGATCGGCCGATTACCAAGGTATGGAAAGGCATATTTCTTTAGCCGACCCTGTTCTTTGGTGAACTGCTTTTCTGTCCATTCGTGTTTCTTAACGTGCAGCCACTCTATCGCCACCTTTTCGAAGCTATTGGCTGCTTGGTCTTGGCTACAAAGCTTTTCCGCACGTTTAGCGGCGCTGGGGTCGGCCCCTGCTTCAAGTTGCCCCTTGGCTTGGTCACGCCGTTGGCGCGCTTCCTTGAGTGACGTGGCGGGGTAGGTGCCTAGAGCAAGCCTCCTCTCCTTACCGGCAATGCGGAACTTCCAACGCCAAAGCTTCGATCCGGAGGGTGTCACTTCGAGATAGAGGCCGCCGGAGTCATACAGGCGGACCACTTTCCCGGAAGACTTGGCTTGTCGAATGGAAGCGTCGCTTAAAGGCACAGTGGACCTCGTGGGGGCATGGAGTTTCTTCTTGCCGAATATGCCCCCAACTATGCCCCCTGAATCTCTGGATAGCAATGTAGGAATGCGGAGAGTATTGGAGGGCGGGCATAAAAAAACCCGCGAAATACGCGGGTTTTTGCAGTGCCTTGGACAAGCTCGCAGTGCGATATGGTGGCTATGGGTGGACTCGAACCACCGACCCCAGCATTATGAGTGCTGTGCTCTAACCGGCTGAGCTACATAGCCGAACATCGGTCCGCAATCGCGGGATCGGAATTGTCCCATTTAGTCCGCGCCGCGTCAAACGCAAGGCATCACGCACGCGCCGGACAAGCATTGCCCTTTCACAAGGGTCATGGCATTGTCGAGTCAGATAAATTCTTGGAGTCCGCGTCGTGATCGATCCGGACGGTTTTCGCCCGAATGTGGGCATCATCCTGATCAGGGACGATGGCCGTGTGTTCTGGGCCCGGCGTATCCGCAGGGACGGTTGGCAGTTCCCGCAGGGCGGTATGAATTCTGACGAGACCCCGTTGGAAGCGATGTACCGTGAGCTTGAAGAAGAGACCGGCCTCACGGCCGATCATGTGGACGTCCTGGGGTCGACGCCCGGCTGGTTGCGTTATCGCCTGCCGCCGCGGGCCATCCGTCGCAACGATCGGATTCGTTGCATCGGGCAAAAGCAGGTGTGGTTCCTGCTGCGATTCAAAGCCGACGAAAAAGACGTCAACCTCGATCACACCGATTCACCGGAATTCGACCAGTTCCGCTGGGTGGACTTTTGGTATCCGGCGCAGAACGTGGTGGTCTTCAAGCGCGGCGTGTATGCCTCGGCATTGCACCATTTGGCGCCGGCGGCGCGCGATTTGGCCGGCGAATTGAGCGTGCCGATGCCCAACGCTTATATCCAACGGCAGCTGGCGTTCTCGCGCCAAGGCGAGCCGCGTCCGCGCAGGCGCCGTTCGGCAACGGGGGGTCGACCGCCCGCCGGTGAAGGCGCTACTTCAGCCCAAGGTTGATGGGTTGGTTCAAGCGGTCACGCAGGGCGCGGATTTTTTTCCAAAGCCACCACAACACCAGCGCCATCAAAATCGTCACCAGCAAAATGACCACAGCGGCGATTTCCGGATGGGCGAAGATGAGGGCAAGGCCGCCGATCGCGGTCATGTCTTCGGTGGCCGATGCGGTCCAATTGCTGACCGGCTCCGGTGAGGTGTTCAACAAGCCGCGCGTCGCTGTCTTCAAGGTGTGACTGGTCAATGCGGCGCCCGCGCCCGCGGCCAGCATCCCGGCACTCATGTTGCCGTCGGTAGAGATGGCCGACGCCGCCAGGAATGCGCCGGCCGGAATCCGCAGGAGGGTGTGCAACAAATCCCAGCCGGTATCCACGCCTGGAATTTTGTCGGCAAAAAACTCGGCGCCCGCGAGAATCCCGGAAATGCCGATCACCCAGGGCGACTGCGCGACTTCCAAGCCGTTCGGCAAATCCAGCCAACCCATCGCCCCGGCAACGCCCATGCCGAACACGGTCAAATACACGCGGATACCCGCCAACCACGCGACCAATATCCCGATGATGAACACATGCGTTGCAGTCATTCGATACGTGCCTGAAACCGCCCGACAGCCGAGCCGACAGCTGACTTATGCCGCAGCCAGCCTTGACGCAATGTGAAGATTCGGCGTATAGGTGCAGCATGAACGGACCGGATACCCAGCACCCCTCCGACGCGGCGCAAGGCGATGCGCAGGGCGCGACCTCCGCCCAGCTGCTGCATTGGGGCTTGATCGCGGCAGCCCTCTTCATCGTGCTGGCAGCGCTGGGTTACGTGCTGACGCGTGGCGGTCGATTGCCCGACGGCGCACTCGCGACGCCACCCGCCAACGATGTGAGAACACTGCAGCAGGCCCTGGCAACGGCACAGAAGAACGATGAAGTGTCGCGCGCCGCGAACAAGAAACTGCAGGATGATCTGGCCGCACGCGATGCGGAAATCGCCACCCTCAAAGAAGACCTCGCGTTCTATGAACGCTTTGTCGGGACCTCCGCACAGCGGCAGCCGCTGGGCGTAGAGGAGCTCAAGCTTACGCAGCGGGAGGGTCAAGTGTGGCAATACGCGGCAGTGGTGGCGCGCAGTAACGCATCGGGTAGCGAGGCCGCCGGCCGGCTCAGCTTCTCGGTGGAGGGTACCCAGGCAGGCAAATTGACCAAGTTGGCGTGGAGTGATTTGCGCCAAGGGGCCGGCAGTGACGGCGTTCCTTTCAGCCTCAAGTATTTCCAACGGCTCAGCGGCGACTTCATGCTGCCGGCGGGATTCGTTCCGACCCGGATCACTGCACGCCTTGTGCCGCAGCAAGGTGCCCCCGTCGAGAAGAGTTTCGACTGGAAAGCGGTCGCTCAATAACTTGAATTCAGGCGTGATCGCCTACACTTGTCAGGTAATGAACGACATCACGCAGCACGACATTCAGGCACCCAGCTATCAGCAGTTGGACGCACCGTTGGTGTTCACCGCTGCCGCGGCAGACAAGGTGCGCGAGTTGATTGCCGAAGAAGGCAATGCCGACTTGAAACTCCGCACCTACATTCAAGGGGGCGGTTGTTCCGGATTCCAATACGGCTTCGAGTTTGACGAAAACCAATCGGACGATGATTTGGCCATCACCACCAACGGCGTCACCTTGTTGGTGGACCCCTTGAGTCTGCAATACCTGATGGGGGCAACGGTCGATTACGTGGTGAACATCACCGGTGCGCAATTCACCATTCGCAATCCGAATGCGAAGACCACCTGCGGTTGCGGTTCTTCCTTCACGGTGTGAAACCTTATTCGGATTTCGCCTTTGTTGAAGCGGCGCTCGATCGCGCTGATCACTTGCGCGACGATACCGAAGCGCTAGATGCATTGCGGCGAACCGCGTCCACCCTCGATGTCGATCCGGCGGGATTCACCCGCACAGGTACAGACGGTCAACTGCAGGCGCGAACCGGCGCCGACGCGGCAGATGTGTTCCTCGGCTTACACCAAGGGCAAGCCTGGTTCGCGCATGCCTTGCCGCAAGCCATTGCCGAATCAGACCCGCGGATCGAGCTTCGCCATGCGGCGACACAGTGGCCGGTGCACGCATCGACATTGTTTGCGCAGGCGCGTGCTGTATTGCATTGGCATCGCCACTATCGCTTTTGCCCGAAGTGCGGTGGCGCGCTGGTGTTCACGCGTGCCGGTTGGCAGGCAGATTGCCGCGCCTGCGGCACGACGCAGTATCCGCGTACCGATCCCGCGGTGATCATGGCGGTCAGCGATGGCGAACACCTGTTGCTTGGCCGACATCCTTCGTGGCCGCCGCTGCGCTACTCGACGCTTGCAGGATTCGTCGAACCGGGTGAGTCGCTTGAACACACGGTCATGCGCGAAGTCATGGAAGAAACGGGCGTGCGCGTGCTTCGCGCGCGTTATCTGGCGTCACAACCCTGGCCTTTCCCGGGCTCGTTGATGTTGGGCTTTGTGGCGCATGCGGAAATGTCCACGCCGGTCGTGGACGGCATCGAGTTGGAGGACGCGCAATGGTTCAGTCGTGCGCAAATCCAGACGGCGCTCGCCAACAACGGTGAAACACAGGGCTTGAAGTTATCGCCACCGCTGTCGATTTCGCGGTGGCTGATCGAGCAGTGGGCTGCAGGCGAACGCGTTTAGGCGTTGTCGCCGCGCAAGGCCCGTACCTTCGCCTCGAGTGATTCGGCACTGACACCCGCTGCCGGAAGCGGGGCATCCGCCACCACCTGCACATGTGCCCGGAATCGCCGCGGAACACGCATGCGACCCAGACGTGAGTCGCGACGACTCCACATGCTCGACCACATTCCCTGCAGGGCCATGGGAATGACCGGCACAGGGCGGCGCGAGAGTATTTTTTCGACACCACTTTTGAAGGCCGCCATCTCGCCGTCTTTGGTCAACGCGCCTTCGGGAAAAATCGCCACCAGTTCGCCTTCCGCCAATGCGGCATCCACCTCATCGAATGCGGCCTGCATCAGCGCCGGATTTTCGCGCGCACCGGCAATCGGGATCGCCTTGGCGGTCTTGAAGATCCAACGCATGACCGGGATGTTGAAAATCTTGTAATACATGACAAAGCGCACCGGTCGCGGAATGCTCGCCGAAAGAATCAACGCGTCCATGTAGCTGACGTGGTTGCAAACGATGAGCGCGGCACCTTCATCGGGAATATTTTCGTGAACGCCTTTCAAGCGCAACCGATACAGTCCCCGCACCAGCACCCAGCTGAGGAATCGCATCAGGAATTCTGGGACGATCGAGAAAATCCACAGCGCGACCGAGGTGTTGGCCACGGCAAGCGCGAGGAAGAGTTGTGGGATGCTCCAGCCGGCGTACTTTTGCAGCACCAGCGTCAAGATCGATGCGGCCACCACAAAGCCGGAATTCTGGATATTCAACGCACCGATGACGCGTGAAAGTTCCGACTTCGGCGTGCGTGTTTGAATCAACGCGAACAAAGGCACCACATAAAAGCCGCTGAACAGGCCAATGCCGATCAGATCCAACACGATGCGCATGCTGCCGGGCTGCTGCAAAAACGCGCCGACGCTGAGGTCGGCGGTGGTCGCAACACCCGTCCGGGCAAAGTACAGATCGAACAAAAACGCACTCATGCCGAAAGCACCGAGCGGCACCAAACCGATTTCCACCACGCGTGCCGACAACTTTTCACACAACATCGAGCCGACCCCGGTGCCAATCGAGAACAGGGCCAAGGCGAACACATAGACGTGATAACTGCCACCCAAGAACTTCGTGCCGTAGTCGGGCAACGTCGCGGCAAACACCGTGCCGACAAACCAAAACCAGGACACGCCCAGCACCGAGTTGCGCACCGCCAATTGCTTGCGTGCCAACTTCAAGACCGCGGCGGATTCGATCAGCGGATTCCAATTGATCTTCAAGTCGGGTGCGGCGGCGTCGGAAGCTGGGATCAAGCGGCTGATCAGGTTGCCGGTGATCGCGAGCGCGACCACCGCACCGGCGGCCGCCCATGGGCCATGGATGCCGGCCACATCGAAGATCATCCCGCCGACAATCATTCCGACCAGGATGCAGACCGATGTCCCCATCTCCACCAAGCCGTTGCCGCCGGTCAATTCATCGGGACGCAACACCGAGGGCAGGATCGAATACTTCACCGGACCGAACAGGGTGGACTGCACGCCGGTGAGAAACAGCGCGACCAACAACAGCGGCAGCAGCTTCAACACGAAGGCGATGCCGGCCAACGACATGATGAAAATCTCCATCGTCGTGGTGATGCGGATCAGCCGGGATTTCTCCAACTTCTCGGCAATTTGTCCGGCCGTGGCGGAGAACAGGAAGTAGGGGAGGATGAAAATCGCCGGTGCCAAGCTCGCATACAAGGTCCGCTGGTCGGGTGTGGCGTTCATCCAGAACAGCAGGCCGATGATGGCCTGCCGGAAAACGTTGTCGTTGAATGCCCCCAAGCATTGTGTGAAGAAGAACGGAAGGAAACGACGCTGGCCGAGCAATGCGAACTGGTTGTGCGCCATGGAGTGCCTTGTTTGCTTGAGCGTGGGGGCGATGGGTCTCAGGTTAGCTTTTCGCGGGCGATTGCGCGCCAACCGATATCGTTGCGATGAAATTCGCCGGGCCAACGCACGGTGTCGACGGCCGCATAGGAAGCTTGCGACGCCGCTTGCACGGAATCCCCCAAGGCGCAGACACACAGCACGCGTCCGCCGGAGGTCACCACCTCGCCGTTCACTTCGTTGGTGCCGGCGTGAAAAATCTTCGAATCGCGCACTGTGTTTTCAGCGAATCGGATGACGTCTCCGGTTCGCGGCGTCCCCGGATAATTTTCTGCCGCCATCACCACGCCGAGCGACGGGCGGGCATCCCACAGCGCTTCAACGCCGTCGAGTTGGCCGTCGATCGCGGCTTCAAGCAGGTCCAGCAAATCCGACTGCAGGCGAAGCATCACCGGCTGTGTTTCCGGATCGCCGAAACGCACATTGAATTCGATGACTTTGGGTGCGCCTTGCGCATCGATCATCAGACCGGCATACAAGAAGCCGGTGAACGGCACGCCGTCTTCGCGCATGCCGCGAACCGTGGGTTCGACCACCTCGCGCATCACGCGTGCGTGCACCGCCGGCGTGACCACCGGTGCCGGCGAGTACGCGCCCATGCCGCCGGTGTTGGGGCCGGTGTCGCCGTCGCCCACACGCTTGTGGTCTTGTGAGGTGGCCATCGGCAACGCCGTGTGGCCGTCGACGATGCTGATGAAGCTTGCTTCCTCGCCCTCGAGAAATTCTTCGATGACCACGCGCGCGCCGGCATCGCCGAAGGCATTACCGGACAACATGTCGCGCACAGCCGCTTCGGCCTCTTCCAAAGTCATGGCGACGATGACGCCCTTGCCGGCAGCCAGGCCATCCGCCTTGATCACAATCGGGGCGCCTTTCTCGCGCACGTAGGCGAGGGCGGCTCCGGTGTCGGTGTGTACCGCATAGAACGCCGTCGGAATGCCGTGGCGGGCCAGGAAATCCTTGGCAAATGCCTTGCTGCCTTCCAATTGCGCGGCCGCGGCGGTGGGACCGAAGATGCGCAGGCCTTGTTCGCGAAAGGCATCGACGACGCCCGCAACCAACGGCTGTTCCGGTCCGACCACAGTGACGGCAACCGCTTCGCGTTGCGCGAATTCGATCAACGCCGCAATGTCGGTGGCTTTGATTCCGACGTTTTCACACTTGGGCTCGTGTGCAGTGCCGCCATTTCCCGGGGCGACATAGACGCGATCCACGCGTGCCGACTGTGCCAATTTCCATGCCAGCGCATGTTCACGTCCACCGGAACCGATAACCAAAACTTTCATACGCGACCTCGTCCCGAATCAGTGGCGGAAATGGCGGATGCCGGTAAAGACCATCGCCATGCCGTGTTCGTTGGCGGCCGCAATCACTTCCTCATCGCGCATGGAACCGCCGGGCTGAATCACTGCTTTGATACCGGCGGCAGCCGCGGCATCGATGCCGTCGCGGAACGGGAAAAACGCATCCGATGCCATGACCGAACCCGGCACACTCAAGCCTGCTTCTTCTGCCTTGAGGCCGGCGATTTTGGCACTGATCACACGGCTCATTTGGCCCGCGCCGATACCGATCGTGCGATTGTCTTTGGCATACACAATGGCGTTCGACTTCACGTACTTGGCGACGCGCCAGGCAAACACGAGGTCGCGGCGTTGCGCTTCGGTCGGCGCCAACGTCGACACGACTTTCAATGCGTCGGCGTCGATCGCATGATTGTCCGCGGTTTGCATCAACAGACCGGAACCGACGCGCTTGACGTCCATCATGTTGCGACCATGACCCAGCGGAATCTGCAGCACGCGCACATTGGCTTTCTTGCGTGCGTAGGCCAACGCCTCTTCCGAATAGGCGGGCGCAATCAACACTTCGACAAACTGGCGATCGAGAATCGCTTTGCAGGTCGCGCCGTCAAGTTCGGTATTGAAGGCAAGGATGCCGCCGAAGGCCGATGTCGGGTCGGTGGCGTAGGCCAGTTCGTAGGCATCACCGCAGGCCACGCCGACGGCCACACCGCAAGGATTGGCATGCTTGACGATCACGCAAGCCGGCGCGTCGAAACTGCGAACGCACTCCCACGCGGCATCCGCATCGGCGAGATTGTTATAGCTGAGCTCTTTGCCTTGCAGCTGGGAAAAGGTGGCCAAGGTGCCCGCCACCGGATACAGGTCGCGATAAAACGCGCCTTGTTGATGCGGGTTTTCGCCATAGCGCAAATCCATCACCTTTTCGAAATCGCCGTGATTGCTTTGGGGAAAGACCGAACGGCAAATGCCTTCTTCGGTGCAGTCGGTGATCGACGACAAGGTGCTGCTGATCGCCGCGTCGTATTGCGCAACACGGGCGAAAGCGGCGACCGCGAACTTCCAACGCAGGTTCGCGCTCACCGCACCGGCGTGGTTTTTCATTTCTTCGATCAGGGCGGCGTATTGCTCCGGCGCGGTGGCCACGGTGACGCGGGCGAAATTCTTTGCCGCGGAACGCAGCATGGCTGGGCCACCGATGTCGATGTTCTCGACCAATTCGTCGAACTGCACACCCGGCCGTACCGACACTGACTCGAAGGGATACAAATTGAGCACCAGCAGATCAATCGCTTCGATGCCGAGCGATTGCATCACGGCGTCGTCTTGGCCGGCGCGACCGAGCAAGCCGCCGTGCACCTTGGGATGCAAGGTTTTGACGCGACCATCCATGATTTCGGGGAAGCCGGTGACCTCACTGACGTCCTTCACTGCCAGGCCGGCGTCGCGCAGCGCCTTGGCGGTGCCGCCGGTGGACAGCAGCTCCACATTCATCTGCGCAAGCGACCGGGCGAGGTCGACCAAGCCGGTCTTGTCGGAGACTGAGATCAAGGCGCGGCGAACCGTCACGGCATCGCCGGAGGGAGAAAAGACTTTGGAAGACATGGGGACCCCGGATTCAAGACCCCCGAATTATAAAGCGCGGCGCTTCAGGCCATTCCGTATTCGCGCAGCTTTTTACGCAAGGTCGCGCGATGTATGCCGAGCAGATCGGCGGCGCGGCTTTGGTTGCCTTCGCAATGGCGAAGCGCTTCGGTGAACAGCGGGATCTCGACTTCGCGCAAGACCAACTGATACAGCACGTTGGTGGATTCACCATCCAAATCCCGCAGATAACGACTAACCGAGTTGGCCACGTGGTCGCGGAGCGGGGTGCGAGGGCGATGTGAATCCATGGTGCGGAAATGAGCCTGATGAAAAAATCGCCACAAGGGGGTGGCAGGGAATCGAGTCTAGCGCGATTTGACGACGGGTGTCATCGCGGCATCCCTGAATGCGAAATCGAAAGAGACGGCGCGTTGCGCCGGGTCGCGCACATTCAATTCGATCAAGGCGGTCTGCCCGGCGCCGATTTCCACCGGCACTTGTCCGCCCGCCAAATAATCCCTGGCTAAAAAATCGCCACGATAAATCGGCGTGCCGTTGATGTCGGACAGGGTGGCGCGGAGCACCGGCCATGCTTGTGGCAATTTGGCTTCATTGCGGAAGCTGCCGCGAATCTGCAGCACATCCGGTCGTCCCGGATGGGCGACGACATCATGCGATTGCATCTTGAATGCACCGATCTCACGCCAGGCCGGAACCGTGCAGCGGAACACGGTGCAGACGGCAGACACGACCGGGCGCATCAGCGCGTTTTGCGCATACACACGCCGGTTTGAGATCAAGACTTGGAGCGCGAGCGCGAGAACCAAGAGGATGGATGCGACCCAAAGCTTTCGCTCTGCACGAAATCCGGATTTCTTTCCGGCGAAGTCGGGGCCGCCCTCAGCCACGACGGACACCGTCAATGCGTACCCAATCTTCTTGCGTCGAGACGGTCAGTTGCTCGAACCAAGGCGCAAAGCGTTCAAGCAACTCGTCTTCCTGGCCTTTCAAGATCCCGGACATTGCCAGGCGCCCATTCGGCAACGTGGCGTCAGCCAAGGCTTCTGCCAGCGCGTCGAGGGCAGAGGCAAGAATGTTCGCGACGACGACCGGGTAGCGCGCTGCTGGCGCGTCGTCGGGCAAGTACACCGCGATGTGTTCTGACAAGCCGTTGCGCTCGGCATTGTCATGGGTGGCGATGATCGCCTGCGGATCATTGTCGATGCCAACGGCCCGTGATGCGCCCAAGCGAACTGCGGCCAATGCCAAGATGCCGCTGCCGCAACCGAAGTCGAGCACCGCGTTGTTTGACAAAGCGCCTTGTGCGCCCAATTCGTCCAGCCAGGCAAGACACAACGCGGTGGTCGGATGTGTGCCGGAACCGAAAGCAAGACCCGGATCCAAACGCACCACCGCCGCATCGGCGCCGGCGTCTTCCGGCAGTTCGTGGTTCCACGGCACGATCCAGGTGCGTTGACCAAATCGCATCGGTTTGAATTGGTCCAACCAGGCGCGCTCCCAGTCGGTGTCTTCGATGATCTTGAATGACACGTCGTGCCAAGGCAGGTCGGCGTCGAAGGCTTCCAGTGCCGCGAGCAGTACCAGCGCGTCAGTTTCGCCGTCAAACAATGCCGTCAAATACAACTGCTGCCAAAGTGGCGTTTCGCCGACACCGGGTTCGAAGATGGCCTGCTCATCCGGCGTTTCAGCGTCAGCGTCTTGCAAGGTGACGGCCAACGCGCCGAGTTCCTCAAGTGCGCGCTCGAAGCGGGGTTGCTGAGGCAAAGTGCAAGGCAATGTCAGTTCAAGATAGGCCATGGGTCATTGTGCTTCGGCAGTGGCGTTTTGGATGTTGACGTGCGGCATGAGGCGCGCGCGATATGCGGGGTCGACGATTTTCACATTGCCGGTGCCTATGCGCACCTCAATGCGATCCAGCATCTCGGGTCGCACGGTCAGTTTCATCGGTGCGTCAATTTCTTTGGCGGTGCCGGTTTGTCTGATCTGACGCAGCACCTGTGTGCCAGTCACGCGTTCGCTTTCCTTGACGCGCACGTTCGGAAATCCGAAGCCCTTGATCTCGCCGTCGATGGACACGGCATCGCGCGCATCGGGGTCAACGGCAATATCGAGGTCCGCCACCGAAGTATCGAAGACCCATTGCGCGGGCATTGCGGCCACCGGCACACGCACGCGCACTTGGTAGTGGAACGGTCGCGTGAACAGCAAGCCGCCCACCACCGCGAGCGAGAGTACACCGACACCCACATAGCTCAGCCATGGTGGCCATCGTCGTCGGTCGTTTTCTTTTCGCAGTCGTGTGAGCAACGAATGTGCGGCGAGTGCCGCAAGCCACGTGAGAATGCCGGACCACAGCACATCACTTAAGAAATGTGCGCCGGCCGCCATGCGCGCCGCACCCATGGCAAGGCCGAAACCGATGGACGCGACGATGATGCCAAGACCCAGCGCAGGCCGTGCCGAAAGCAAGGCAAGCCCGACCGCACCGACCGCGTAACCGGCGGAACAATGGCCGCAAGGAAAGGATTTGCCGACGCCGGGCGTACCCAATTGCAAAGGTTTCCGATATTGGGAGTGCCCACCGAATTCTTCGATGGTGCGCGGACGCGGGCGTCCGGTGAAATCTTTGCCAAGTCCATTCACCAGAAGGCCGGTGCCCAAGGCCACGGTCGCCAAGGTGGTGAGCGTGATTTGTCGCAGCAGCGGATGCTTGCGCACGGCGGGCAGCGCGTACGCCAAGATCGTCAGCACCAACACCAGCCACGACAAGGCCGAGCCGACAAGATACAAAGTATTGAACACGCCGGACTGACCCAGCGGCCACGATGCTTCGCGACCGAGTTCTGCCGGCATAGGCGAATAGAAAAGTGCCGAGGCGCGAATGTCCAAATCGGTCAGCCAAAACGGCAGCGTCGAACCAATGGCCGCAACCAACAGCAAACCCCACAGCACCCACTTCGAGTTCAAACGTCGCGCGCTCGCTGCGAAATTCATGGCGTCACTGTCTCCGCAGTGCGCGTCACGCGAATCATATGCACGCTGCGTGGCGGTCCATCCATGCGTCGCACGCGAATCACCCCAAGATCTTCCACCGGCGAATAGCCGGCGGTGTGCAAGGGTGCGTAGCTGGCGATTTCGGTACCACTACGAATCGGCTCGTCGCCGTTTTGGCCGGCGTTGAACACCATCCAGTAAGCGTCTTTCGGCAAGCCGCGCTCACGGGTGGTCATCTCATACTGATTGTTGATATGACCATCATCGTCCAAGGCGTCTACCGGGTAGGGCGAGGGTTTGACGTAAAACGCCATTTGCGCAAGCAAGGTGCGATCGTTCGACAGAATCGGCAAGGCGCCATCGCTTTGCACGCGTTGCGATACTGCAGCCCCCAACTCGCGCCAGCCGATAACGCGTGCATACACATCCCGACCTTGGTTCGGCACCGGTTTGCCCAGCCATTTCGCCACGTCGCGGTAATGCAAAATGCCCAACATCAACAGCACGTTCAATGTCAGCGCGAGCGCAAGCACCTGGCGTTTGGGCAAGGCCGCGAGCCAGCAACTCACCAACAAACTGCCGCCCACATACGCCGTGACTGCCCAGTTGGCATTGGCCGAAGTCACCAGCGCCAGACCGAACATGATTGCAAGATAGGGCACAGTAAACGGCTTCAAGAAGCGTTCTTCAGCAGAACGTCCGGCGTAAATCCGCCACAGCAATAGAGGGAACGACACCAGGCCGAAGATGCCCCATTGCGCGCCGAGGAAGCCGCCGAATTTGCCCAGGTGCAAACCTGCGCCCGATTTGTTCGACAACTCCGCGGTGTGCTTCACGGTTTCAAACTGGTGCGCTACGTTCCAGGCGAGATTGGGCGATAAAATCAGCAGCGCCAATGCAAGGGCGATCCATGGGCCGCGGCTTCGCAGCGTGTCGCGATGCGATCGGATCAATACCCACGCGGCCATCGGCACGAAAACCAGCATGGTGTACTTCGCCAACGCGCCCACGCCGATCGCCACGCCGAGGCCGATCCAGTAGCGCAAAGTGTCAGGCGTCTGCACCGCCTTCCACAAGCAATACAGCGCCGCCGCCCAGGTCAACAGCAAGACGGAGTCGGGTGACATAACCCAACCGCCCAATGCCTGACCGGGCATGGTGAGAAATAAGGCGGCGGAGACAAGACCGGTGCGCGCATCGCGCAACGCGGCACCGGCTTTATAGATGAAGACTGCGGCGAGCGGATAGGCCAACAGCGCCGGCAGCTTGACGGCAAATTCGGTGTCGCCGAGAAGCTTGGTGGTGATCGCAATCAGCCAGGCGATCAACGGCGGTTTGGAGTAGTAGCCGAAGTCGGGCGTGCGCGACCAAAGCCAGTACTGCGCTTCGTCAACGAACAGGCTGTAGTCGTGCGCCAGGACGAATGCCATCCGGTAGAACAGCATGCCCAAGACCAATACCCACAGTGCGGCGGGCGCGCGTTGTTTCACAGCGGCGTTCAAGCCTCCACCTTGCGCGGCGCGCGATCGCCAACGATCACGACGTCCGCTTTGCGTCGCGCAAACAAGCCGACGCTCACCACGCCCGGAATCTGGTTCAAGCGCGCTTCGACGGCCACCGGATCGCTGATCCGCAAATTGTGGATGTCGAGAATCCAATTGCCGTTGTCAGTCACCACGCCTTCGCGCCACACCGGTTGCCCACCGGTCAAGGAGACGATTTGTCGTGCGACGAGACTGCGCGCCATCGGGATCACTTCAACCGGCAGCGGAAATTTGCCGAGCACGTCGACTTCCTTGCTGGCATCAATGATGCAGACAAAGGTATCGCTGGCTTCGGCAATGATCTTTTCGCGTGTGAGCGCCGCGCCGCCGCCTTTGATCAGGTGGCCTTGGCCATCGCATTCGTCGGCACCGTCCACATAAAGCGACAGCCCGCCGGTGGCATTCAATTCCAACACTTCGATGCCGTGGCCGCGCATCCGTTCCGTGCTTTGCTCGGAGCTCGACACAGCGCCCTTGATGCGGTCCTTCCATTCGGCCAACCCGTCAATGAAATAGGCCACGGTCGAGCCGGTGCCCACGCCGACAATCATGTCGTCCTCAACATAGCGCAGGGCGGATAGGGCGGCTTGGCGTTTCGCTTCAGACATGTCTCAACCTTGTGCTTCGAGTTTCAGGATGCGTTTCCATTGCGCCGGTGTCACCGGCATGACCGACAGGCGTGAGCCGTTTTGCGTCAGGGCGAAGCCTTCGCCAAGATCGTCCTTGATCGCCTTCATGGCCGCCAGTGTGACGGGCGTCTTGAAGTGTCGCACGAAGCGCACATCCACCAAGTCCCAGCGCGGTTGTTCCGGTGTGGCTTTGGGATCGAAGTAATGCGAATCGCGTTCGAATTGGGTGGGATCCGGATAGGGTAGGGAGGCCACTTCGGCGATGCCGTAGATGCCGGGGACGTCGGTGTTCGAGTGATAGAAAAACACTTCATCGCCCGGTTGCATCTGCCGCATGAAATTGCGCGCTTGGTAATTGCGCACACCGGACCACGGTTCGGTAGGCACGCGTTCAAGATCGGAAATCGAGAACGCGTCAGGTTCGGACTTCATCAACCAATGGTGTTTGCGTTGGCGCATGCGGGTACTCAAGGGAAATAGGAACGGGATTCGGTGCAGATGGCATCACAACGAATATCCCAAGGCTGCGGTTCGATGGCATCCACGCGTTGAATCTCATAGCCGACGCCGACCGACCGGGGCCTCGCTTGCGCACTGAGCGCGCCCAAAGTGCGGTCATACCAGCCGCCGCCCATACCGATGCGGTGGGCGTTCGCATCAAATGCCGTCAATGGCATGGCAACGAAGGCCATGTCCGCTGCGCCGAGCAGTGCGGAGGCACTGAATACCGGTTCGGGGATGCCGAATTTATTCGGGGCGGTGTCGTCGCCGACACGCCAAGGCACAAATTTCAGCGTGCCGCTCGCATCGTCGAGCACGGGCAGGCACCAGATGCATTCGGCAGGCAATTGCAATTGCCAGGCATGCAACGGCATTTCGCCGTCTACGGCCCAGTACCCGGCCACGTAACCGCGCTGCGGTGCAAAGGGCAGTTGCAGGAGTTGTTCGGCGACGCCGTTGGCGGCCCGCAAACGTGTATCAGGCGGCAGCGCTCTGCGCGCGTCCCGCATGTGTTTGCGTAATTCAATAGCGGACGAAGACATGCCGCTATTGTGAAGGATGGAGTACATCCCCGCCATGCCGATGCTTGCGAAACGACCTTGAACCCGAGGTTCAAGTGGGCAGGCTTTCGAGGCTTCGGGCTTCCCGCACGTGGCAGGCTTGCACGCCCGCTTCGATTACATTCCCAATGTCGTTATTAAGGAACAAGGCGAATGTTTGCGCTTGCTGTCGGGCATGGCAGCAGATGCAGTTTGATTATATCGAAGTCGGCTCGTTATGGGCAGCGCATTCACCCGCGGTAGGCGCCGGTTCAGAACAAACTTTGGTCGCCGAACTTCGACAGTTTCCCTTCCAGTGCATCAATGGCTTCATCGAGCGCCGCGTTGGAACTGCCGTCGCGTTGCAACTGATGGTATTCATGCGTGATGTTGAGAGCGGCCAAGACCGCGACCTGATCCAGGCTGGCGTTGCGTGCGTGGCTGCGGATGTCGCGCATGCGGGCGTCCAGAAAACGCGCGGCTTCAATCAGATGCTCGCGCTGTTCGGGCGGGCAACCGATCGTGTATTCGCGATCCAAGACATTCAAGGTGACGACTTCGTTGCTCATACGCGATCCTCCAGCATCCGCAACCGCAGGATCAGGGCTTCCACGCGCGCCTTGGCTTGGTCACTGCGCGCTTTCAAATCCGTGCGCTCATCACGCAGTTGTTGTTGTTCGGCGCGCAGGCTACGGTTTTCCTGTTCAAGTCGGTGGACCGACGCCAGAAGCGCGTCGATACGGGTGGAAAGCGCCTGCAGGCGCAGCAGTGCGGGAGCGTTGTTCATGCATCAAACGATACCACGCACGCATTGCTACACTCACGTTTTGAACCACGAAAACACCTATGTCCGAACGCCTTCCCGAAGTGGCCGACCTTGCCGCCGAACTGCGAGAACTCGAACTGGCGACGCAACCTTGGGAACTCCATGGCGCCTTGGCCGGTTGGATTGCCGGAGGCGGACAGATCAATCGTCGCTGGGTCGCGGATGTTTTGGCTGATCCGGCGCTGGCGGATGTGGTGGAAGGGTCGGCGCTCGAGGCCTTGGGCAAGGCGACCTTCGCGCAAATGCAGGATTCGAGCCTCGGGTTTGAGTTGCTGATGCCGGATGAAGACGCCAGTTTGGAAATTCGCAGTGGCGCGCTTTTTGATTGGTGTCGCCATTTTCTCGGTGCGTTCGGCTTGGCGGCCGGCGCGCAACCGAAGCTCAGCGCCGATGGCGAAGAGGCTTTGGAAGATCTTGCGCAATTGGCGACGGCCACTGCCGAGCCCGAGGGCGACGAGGAAGATGAGGCGGCCTTCACCGAGATTGAAGAATTCGTGCGCGTCGCGGCGCTGTTGCTGCACGGGGATTGCGCGCTGGCACAGCAACATCGCAACCGTCTGCACTGATCATGTGGCGCGCACCCTTGCCCATGCGCAGCTATGCCAAGCGGCGTCGGCAATTGATGGACTTGATGGGCGACGACGGCATTGCGATATTGCCGGCCGCCCCTGAGCGCATTCGCAGTCGCGATACGCACTATCCCTACCGCCCGGATTCCGATCTTTGGTACCTCTCGGGATTTGCCGAGCCGCGCGCCGTGTTGGTGCTGATTCCCGGCCGCGCACATGGCGAAAGCGTTTTGTTTTGCCGCGAACGGGACCCGCTGCGTGAGGCATGGGATGGTCCGCGCGCGGGGCCGGAGGGCGCCGTCGAGACCTTTGGTTTCGATGATGCGTTTCCGATTGACGACATCGACGAAATTTTGCCCGGCATGCTCGAAGGCCGGTCCCGCGTGCACTATCACTTGGGGCGCGATACCGATTTCGACATGCAACTGCTGTCTTGGTTGAATCGCGTCAAACGTCAGCTGCATATGCGCACCGGTTCGCCACAGGAATTTCTCGAGCTCGGTCATCTGCTCGATGAAATGCGCCTGTTGAAAAGCGCGGACGAATTGAAACTGATGCAGCGTGCAGCCGATATCAGCGTGCAGGCACACCGCGCAGCGATGCGCGCCGCCAAGCCGGGCATTCACGAATACGAACTGCAAGCGGCCTTGGAGTACACGTTTCGCCAGCACGATGCGTTGTCGGCTTACTCACCCATTGTCGGCGCGGGCGCCAATGCCTGTGTGCTGCACTACGTCGCGAATCAGGCCAAAACCAAGGCCGGTGAGTTGATCTTGATTGATGCCGGCGCAGAGTATCGCGGCTATGCGGCGGATATCTCGCGCACCTTTCCGGTGAGTGGGCGCTTCTCGGCGCCACAACGTGCGCTGCACGATTGCGTCTTGCAGGCACAGCGCGAAGCGATTGATTGCGCACGGCCGGGTCAGCCTTGGTCGGGCATCCATGAGCGTGCTGTGGAAGTCTTGTGTGAGGGCTTGCTCACGTTGGGTCTGCTTTCCGGCAGTTTGAAAAAGAACCTTGCTGACGAAAGTTACCGGCGCTTTTATCCGCACAAGACCGGTCATTGGTTGGGCCTCGACGTGCATGATGTGGGCGATTACCAACTCGATGGTGAGTCCCGAATCCTCGAGCCTGGGATGGTCTTGACCGTCGAACCCGGTCTCTATGTCCGCCCGGATGATCTGCAGGTCGATGCGAAATGGCGGGGCATCGGGATCCGCATCGAAGATGACGTCCTGATTACGCGCGACGGACACCGGGTGCTCACCGACGGTCTGGCTCGCAGTGCCGACGAAATTGAAGCCTTCATGCAGGCAGGCTGAGCGCAGCCCCGCCGGTTGAACGTCTGTCCGCGGATTCAGGTCAACCGCCTTGGCCGGGGTGCGTTTACCTAGAGTCTCCCTCCGAACACCCGTCATGGCCGCAAAACTCGACAAGCCCCGTAACCGCCGTTCTTTCCCTTGGCTGCCCGTCGTGGTGGTCGTTGCCTTGCTCGCCGGCGGCGTGTGGTGGTGGAAGGGTCGCAGCGCCGACAGTGCCGGTACGGGCTTCCGCACCCAAGCCATCGATCGCGGCGACATTCGCGTGTCGATTTCTTCGACCGGAACGCTGTCGGCGATTTCCACGGTCACCGTGGGCAGCCAGATCTCGGGTCAAATCACCGACATCCTGGTCGACTTCAACGACAAAGTGCGCAAGGGCGATATTCTCGCGCGCATCGATCCTTCGACCTACGAAGCGCAAATCGAGGCGGGCAACGCACAGATCGCCAGCGCCAATGCACAACTTGCCCAGGCGCAGGCGACCTATGCCAATGCGGCAAAGCTGTATGAGCGCAACGTTGCGTTAGGCAAGCAGCAAATGATTTCGAAGGCGGATGTCGATCAATCGCGCGCCGCGATGGAGCAAGCGCGTGCACAAGTGAACTCTGCGCAAGCACAAATCCGCCAGCAAACCGCTTCGACGCGTAGCACGCGGGTGAATCTGGATCGCACCGTCATCCGTTCGCCGGTGGACGGCGTTGTGCTCACCCGGAAGATCGAGCCCGGTCAAACCGTGGCCGCCAGCATGACTGCCCCCGAACTCTTCACCATCGCCGAAGATCTTTCGAAAATGAAAATCCAGCTGTTGGTGGACGAATCCGACATCGGCCAAGTCAAGGAAGGTCAGAACGTCAGCTTCACTGCGGACGCGTTTCCGAATCGCCAATTCAAGGGCACGGTGCAACAGGTACAAATGGCCTCGACCACCACCAACAATGTCGTGACCTATCCCGTGATCGTGACCGTCGACAACACCGACGGGACGTTGTTGCCGGGTCTGACCGTCAACGCGGAAATCGAAGTCAGCAATCAACCGAATGTGTTGCGCGTGGCCAACGCGGCCTTCCGTTACAAGCCGTCGGATGAAGAATTGGCGGCGATGGAGAAGCAACAAGGCGAAGCGGCATCGGGCGCCAATCGCCAAGGCGGGCGCGGTGGCATGGGCAACACCGAGGAGCTTGCGCGCGTTGCCAAGAACCTGCAATTGAACGCCACACAGCAATCGGCATTCGATGCGGCAATGGCGCAAATGAAAGAACGCGCCGAGCAGATGCGCAAGCAATTCTCGCAACAGGCATCGGCTGCCGGTGGGCAGGGTCAGGGCGGTAGCCGTTTGTTTGGCGGCGTGCCCGGCGGTGGCCAGCGCAGCGGTGGTCAGAGCGGTGGCAACTCCGCGCAGATGGCGCAAATGCGCAATCGCATGCGTGAGCGCTTCCAACAGCAGTTCGGTGAGTTTCGCACCACGCTGGATGCCATGCAGCAAAGCAAATGGGATGCGGCCATCAACGATATGTTGTCGGCGAAGCGTGCACCGCTCTACTTGCTGGTCGACGGCAAGCAAAAGCGGGTGATGGTCCGCGTCGGCTCGAGTGACGGCAGCTATACGCAAGTCAGCGGCAACATCAAAGAGGGCGACCTTGCGATCACCGGCCAGCAAACCGCCGGCAGTGCCGACAAGGACGCCAAGAAGTGAGTGATGCGCCAAGCAACCCGGCGGTGATTCAAACGCGCGGCTTGCAGAAAATCTACTCACCGGGCACGGCGGCGGAAGTAATTGCTTTGCGCGGTGTCGATCTCACCATTCGCCGCGGGGAATTCGTCGCCATCATGGGGCCGTCTGGTTCAGGCAAATCCACCCTGATGAACTTGATCGGTTGCTTGGACACACCCACGCACGGCACCTACGAATGTGACGGCGTGGATGTCTCGACACTGGATGCCGAAGCCTTGGCGGAATTGCGTCGGGACAAGATCGGCTTCGTGTTCCAAGGCTTCAATTTGCTGTCGCGGATGAGCGCATTGGAAAACGTCGCCATGCCGATGTCCTATACGCGCGTACCGCATGGCGAACGACACGAGCGCGCGCTGGCAGCACTGGCGTCGGTCGGTTTGGCTGAGCGCAGCGGTCACCGGCCGAACGAGCTCTCCGGTGGTCAGCAACAGCGCGTGGCGATTGCACGGGCGCTCATCAATGCGCCGCCGATTCTGCTGGCAGATGAACCCACCGGTGCACTGGATAGTAAAACCGGCGAAGAAATTCTCGCGCTGTTCAACCGCTTGAGTGACGATGACCACACCGTGATCCTCATTACCCATGATGCGCATGTGGCCGCGCATGCGCATCGCACCTACGTCATGCGCGATGGCGAACTGCACGAAGGTGAAGTCATGCCGGAGATGTCCGTACCGGCGGGAGGTCACGCATGAGCTTGATGGATATCTTGCGCACTGCGCTCAATGCATTGCGCGGCAACTGGATGCGCAGCGCGCTCACCTCCTTGGGGGTCATTATCGGGATCGCCGCGGTCATCGTCATGGTCTCTATCGGGCAGGGCACCCAACAAGAGATCGACAAACTTGTGTCCGGCCTTGGCTCGCAACGTCTGGACATCGGCAGCGCCGGCGGCATGGGCGGTGGCGCACGTGTTGCCCAGGGGAGCCGCTGGACGTTGAATGACGGTGATGCCGACGCCATTCGTCAGGAAATACCGGAAGCGCAATATGTCAGCGGTTCATTGCGTGGCAGCACCCAAGTCGTCAACGGCGAAAGCAATGCGGCGACCTCATGGCAGGGCGTGGAAGCCGATTGGTTTTCGATCAACGGCTGGACAATCAAAAACGGTGAGGGATTCGACACGCGTGACTACACCAGCGCCGGCAAACAAGTGATTCTTGGCGAGACCGTGCGCCAGGCCCTGTTCGGTGACGACGACGGTATCGGTCAATCCATTCGATTGGGACGCGTGCCGTTCACCGTGGTGGGCACCTTGGATCCCAAAGGCCAAGGCGGCTTCGGGCAAGATCAGGACGATTTGGTGGTGGTGCCGCTGGAAACCGCGCGGCGTCGACTCAGCACGTCCAACAACATGCCGCCAGGTGCCGTGCAGCAAATCAGTGTGGGCGTGGACAGTCCGAAGAATCTGGATGCCGCGCAATCACAAATCGAAGGTTTGCTGCGACAGCGGCACAAGATCGAACCCGGTGCCGATGACGACTTTGCCGTGCGCAATATCAGTCAGATTGTTGCGACACGCACACAGACCACCAACCTGATGTCGAAACTCTTGGGTGCCGTTGCCGGTATCTGCCTCATCATCGGCGGCATCGGGATCATGAACATCATGCTGGTCTCGGTCACCGAGCGGATTCGCGAGATCGGTTTGCGGATGTCGGTGGGCGCAGGTCCGAGTGACATTCGCCGGCAGTTTTTGGCCGAAGCCATGTTGATCTCGTTGATCGGTGGGGTGATCGGTATCGCTTTGGGCGCCGGCGGTTCGCTGTTGGTGTCCAAGTTCAGTGAATTGCCAGTGGCACTCAATCTCAATGTGATTCTGTTGGCCGCCGCGTTCTCCATGGCCACCGGCTTGTTCTTCGGCTATTACCCGGCACGCAAAGCATCCTTGCTCGATCCGATCGAAGCGCTTCGATCACAGTAAGTCACGGTGTTGCCAGCCGGCAAACAAAAGCCCCGGGCAGCAATGCCCGGGGCTTTTGCGGTCAAGCCGTTCGCTCAATGCGACTTCTTGGATTTTTTCTTCTTGCTGCCGGTGTCGGCTTTGACATCGGCCTCAGCGCTGCCACTCATGCTGGCATCCGGCGCGCCGGTCATCGGTGCGGACTCAGCCGGCGGTGCGCCTTCGGCACCCATGGCGGGGGTTGCCGGTACAGCCGGCGTTGCCGGGATTGCCGGGGTGGCGCCATTCACACCGACGCTGGCATCGCCAACCGGGGTCGAAACATTGCTGTCCATGCCCGCGTTGGCGGCCGGCGTAGCGGGGACGGCCGGCGTTGCAGGAATGGCCGGTACAGCCGGCGTGGCTTTCACGGCTGCGCTTGCCTTGCCTTTGGTTTGTGCCATGGAAGCGGGGGCGATGATCATGGCGGCCAAAGCGATGGAAACGGCGAGAGGTGTTTTGAGTTGCGTCATGGAGATGCCTCCGTTGGAAAGTACGCTCCACCCTGCACGTAAGATCCTGAATCGATTCCCTTTTCGCGGAACAAAACGCTAACACCCGCGATCACAAGTTGTGGCAGCGCGGCACGGAATCCAAGCGATTCAATTGGCAAAAACCTCGGCCAATCCCGACAGTTTTTCGCATTCAGCCATTGCGCGAAAAGTTCGCGCGCCCCTTCTTTTTTCATGAATCGATATTGAACGCAGCCAGAAATTCTGACCGTTCCATGGCCGGATTCAAATCGCGCGTCGACGTGCCTGCGAAACCAGGCCGGCATCAAACGCAGAATCGCGGCTGACAAACGCGTAGTTATCGCCCTGTCCCGACCAGTATTGCGCCAACAAGCCTTGGTCTTTTCGCTGGCGTGTCGGAAGGAATCGTTTTCCTGCGGCGGGGGGACGCACGTAGAAACTGATCGCATGCCCATGTTGCGTGACGGTGTGTGGCAGGCGATGGCGGGCACGCGATCGCAGACGGCAGTGGCAGACGAAAACTAGACCGTCTCGCGACGCGTTTCGCTGTCCAAAAGTAGGCTAGATGCGACCCATGCCAGCAGCGCACCCGCGCATTGGGCCGCAACGAAGGCCAATACATCATCCGGTCTAATGCCGGCAAAACTCTTGGTTAGCGCTCTGGCAACCGTCACAGCGGGATTGGCGAACGAGGTGCTTGCCGTGAACCAATAGGCCGCAAAGATGTAGCTTGCCACCAAAGCGGGAATGGCACTTTGGCGAAAACGCAGTCCGAGCACGATCGTCAGCACCAAACCGAAAGTGGCGATGCCCTCACTTAGCCATTGCGCCGGACCGGTTCTGACGCGGGTGCCGATCTGTACCAAGTGTTGATCAAACATCGCATGCGCGAGCATCACCCCGGCCATTGCGCCAATCAGTTGCGCGGCGACATAGCTTGCGGATTCCTTCGTCCCCAAGTCGCCGCGCAAACGCATCACCAAGGTGACAGCGGGATTGAAGTGTGCGCCCGAGACCGGACCCAACACGGTAATCAGCAAGTACAAAATACCGGCTGTGGCACCCGCGTTCGCCAATAAGGCGATGGCGTCGTTCCCTTGCGACAACTGCGTGCCCATGATCCCGGAGCCGACCACGCAGGACAGCAGCAGCATCGTGCCGAGGAGTTCGGCCGCGAGTTTGCGTAGCAGCGACATCAGAGGCTGGACAAGAGTGACTTGACCCGCGCGCCGATTTCATCGCGGATAGCGCGATAGTCATCGTCATCCAGATGTTTCGGGTCGGGCAATGCCCAGTCCTCCCTGCGTTTGGCGGGAATCCACGGACACTTGTCGCCACAACCCATGGTGACGACGGCATCGAATGTCCCGTCAATGTCGTCCAGGGATTTCGACGCCTGATTCGACAGGTCGACACCCAGCTCGGCCATGTACTGGATCGCTTTCGGGTTGATCACCCCGGAAGGTTTGGAACCCGCGCTGAGTACTTGCACATCGTCACCGCCGAAGAGATGACCGAACGCTTCTGCCATTTGGCTGCGATTGGCGTTTTCGACACAGACAAAGAGTACGCGCTTCACTTCACAGCTCCTCTGAATTGCGCATGCACTTTCGTTTTCTTCGCCTTCGGCGACGGGCACACCGGCGCGGGTCCGCACCCGCCGCTGCCTTCGCAGCAATTTTCCGTCAAGTAATCGATCAACTGGTTCATCGCTTTGTAATTCGCAGTGACGTGGATGGAGCGTCCTTCGCGGCTATCCGATACCAAGCCTGCATGGCGAAGCACGTTGAGGTGTGCAGTCAGCGTGGCGGCGGGTACGTTTAGCCTTTCCCGTAGATTGCCAACCGTTCTACCTTCGGTACCTGCGGCTACGAGATCCCGAAAGGCGCGGAGACGGGTTTCGTGTCCCAGCGCCGCCAATCCGGCAAGTGCGTCCGATAGTTTCATATTTCCAGTATTATGGAAACAAATAATCGCGTCAACTGAACCGGAAGAACATGGGCTCGAAACTTTCCCGCATGGACTTTGCCACCACGGTCCTGTGTTGCTACCTGATTTGGTATCTGGGCGTCGTTTACCTGTACTTCGACGCGACCCGGTCCATCTGGCTGAACTCATTGGGTATCAGCGCAATCATCGGATTCGCGCTGTTGCTGAGTGTCGGTGGCATGAAGCGATTTTGGTCGTGGCAAACGGCTCGCTTGTTCGCGATGCCGTTTTGCGTTTCCAGCTTCTCCGCACTGATCAAAGGCCGCGGATTCGTGCTGATCTTCCCGTCAAACACCCAGCACTTGAAGTTGTTGGTCGGTGCCTGCGCGTTGTTCGTGCTCGTCGTTCAATTACGCAAGCGATTCTGAGGCAATCAGAATCGCTCGTGTAGCGCTGCAGATTTCAACCGCACTTGCTGTAGCCGCAATTCAAACAGGTGGCACAGCCGTCCATGATCACGATCGCTTTGGTGTGGCATTTGTGACACATCGTGGCGCTCGGCGGAAACGACGTGCCGTCGCCGGTCACAGCGATATCTTCCGGACGCGTTTCGCTGGCGTTTGCCTGCGACGCGATCAGCTCAGGGTTTTTTTTTACCGTTTGCTCTTCATAGGCGCGGCGCTTTTCGGCAATGAGGGCCAACTGGTGCTCGCTCATTTCCGGATCGTGCAGCATGCCGATGGTCTTGAGATGGTCTTCCACGATGGAGCCGAGCTCGGCCACCAATGAAGGCATATAGACGCCGCCGGATTTGTAGTAACCGCCCTTCGGGTCGAACACCGCCTTCATTTCGTCGACGATGAAGGTGACGTCGCCGCCCTTGCGGAACACAGCCGACATGATGCGGGTGAGGGCGACGATCCACTGGAAGTGTTCCATCGACTTCGAGTTGATGAACACCTCAAACGGACGACGCATTTCGTGTTCGGTCCCGGCGTTCAACACGATGTCGTTGATCGTTACATACATGGCGTGCTCGACCAGCGGCGATTTCACTTTGTAGGTGCTGCCGATCAACACTTCCGGACGCTCGATGCGCTCGTGCATCTGGATGACGTCGGCCTTCGGCGTCACGGCGACGAGATCCTCCAAGGACACACTGTCCGCCATGACCGAAGGTGCCGCCTCGCGCGCCTTGTCTTCGGGCGTGACTACGGAATATCCCTTGATCTTCTTTTCAATCTTGACGGCCATGATGCTTCGAGTCCTTGTTTGGGTGGAAGGGCGCCCGGATCACGGGCGCCCGGTACTGCTTATTTCTTTGTGACTTTCTTTGCCGCTTTTTTCACGACGCGCTTGGCAGTGGCTTTCTTGGCCACCACTTTCTTGGTGGCGGTCTTGCGTGCCGGTGCCTTCTTCGCCGCGGCTTTTTTCACAACGGCTTTTTTCGCGGTCGCTTTCTTCGCGACTTTCTTCACTGCCTTCTTGGTCGCGGCTTTTTTGCCCGCGCCCTTGCGCTTCAGTGCTGCGGCTTCCGCCTTGGCATTGGCGCTGGCCGAAGCCAAGGCACTCTTGGTCTTGCTGACTTGCTTGGTGGCGGCTTTCTTCACAGCGGCCGTTTTCTTGCCGACGGCCTTGGTGGCCTTCTTCACCACGCGCTTGGCTTTGGCCAACGTGGATTCGGATTCGGCCGCAATCATCTTGCCCATCTTGCTGGCTTCGTTGGCGACCTTGTCGGCGACTTTGCTCGCGCGCTTGGCCAGCGTGGTGGTTTTCTTTTTGGTTGCTTTCTTCGTTGCCATACATTGCTCCTGATGTCGGGTAGAGGTATGCGCAACCGAAACCACTGCGCATGCAGAAATCCTATACCGAGTCGCGACTCAATTCATTGTGATGAACGAGTCGCGCCGTTCGACATCATTCAGAACTTGCCGTAATAGCCTTCCTTGAGCGCGTCGAAAAGGTTGGCGGCGGAATGCATTTCGCCGTCGTATTCGATCTCCTCGTTGCCCTTCACTTCGATGGTCGAGCCGTCCTCCAATTCGAAACGATACGTGGTGTTTTCAAGGTCTTTTTCCTTCACCAGCACACCTTGGAACGCAGCCGGGTTGAAGCGGAAAGTGGTGCACCCCTTCAGCCCCTGGGCGTAGGCGTAGCGATAGATGTCCTTGAAATCTTCGAACGGGTAATCGGTCGGCACGTTGGCCGTCTTCGAAATCGACGAGTCCACCCACTTTTGCGCAGCCGCCTGCACGTCCACGTGTTCTTTGGGGGTGATGTCGTCGGCCGAAATGAAGTAGTCCGGCAGCTGCGCCGACGCGTTCTCGGCGTAGGGCATCGCCTCGGCGTTGACCAGTGCGCGGTAAGCCAACAGTTCGAACGAGAAGACGTCGACCTTTTCCTTCGACTTCTTGCCTTCACGAATCACGTTGCGGCTGTAGTGATGAGCAAAGGAGGGTTCGATCCCGTTGGAGGCGTTGTTTGCCAAGGACAGCGAGATGGTGCCGGTCGGTGCGATCGAGCTGTGATGGGTGAAGCGTGCGCCGTGTTCGGCCAAGGCGTCCACCAACTCCGGGGCAACTTCGGCAACGCGCTGCATGTAGCGCGAATACTTGGCGTGCAACACCTTGCCCGGGATTTCCTGACCGATGCTCCAGCCGTCCTTTGCCATTTCCGGACGCTTGCGCAGCATTTCCGCCGTCACTTCGAAGCGTTCTTCCATGATCGGGGCCGGGCCTTTTTCTTCAGCCAGTTCCAATGCCACTTCCCAGCCCGCAATCGCCATTTCTCGGGCGATGCGTTCGGTGAACTCGCAGGATTCCTTCGAGCCGTATTTCATTTGCAGCATCGTCATGGTGCTTCCGAGGCCGAGGAAGCCCATGCCGTGACGACGCTTGCGCATGATTTCATCGCGTTGCTTTTGCAGCGGCAAGCCGTTCACTTCCACAACGTTGTCGAGCATGCGGGTGAAGACACGCACGACTTCGCGGTATTCCGACCAGTCGAAGCTGGCCTGATCGCTGAACGCGTCGCGGACGAATTTGGTGAGGTTGACCGAGCCGAGCAAACAGGCGCCGTAAGCCGGCAAAGGTTGCTCACCGCAGGGATTGGTCGCGCGGATGTTTTCGCACCACCAGTTGTTGTTCATCTCGTTGACCTTGTCGATCAGGATGAAGCCCGGTTCGGCGAAGTCATAGGTGGAGACCATGATCATGTCCCACAAATGACGTGCCTTGATGTGGCCGTAAATGCGGCAGGCAACCATGCCGTCGTCGCGTGTCACGTAGCCTTCCGTGGTCGGCCAATCACGCCAGACGATTTGCTTGGCGTCGTCGATGTTGACCTCGCCGATTTCTTTTTTCGACAGCGGGAACACCAACGGCCATTCGGCGTCGGCTTCGACCGCTTGCATGAAACCGTCGGTGATCAGCAGCGACAGATTGAACTGACGCAACCGGCCGTCTTCGCGTTTGGCGCGAATGAAATCGCGCACGTCAGGGTGAGAGACATCGAAGGTGCCCATCTGCGCGCCGCGACGGCCACCGGCCGACGACACCGTGAAACACATCTTGTCGTAGATATCCATGAACGACAGCGGCCCGCTGGTGTAGGCGCCGGCGCCGGCCACGAACGCCCCCTTGGGACGCAAGGTGCTGAACTCGTAGCCGATACCGCAGCCCGCTTTCAGGGTGAGGCCGGCTTCGTGGACGCGCTCGAGGATGCCGTCCATCGAATCGGGAATGGTGCCCGAGACGGTGCAGTTGATCGTGCTGGTGGCCGGCTTGTGTTCAAGCGCACCGGCATTCGAGGTGATGCGGCCTGCCGGAATGGCGCCACGGCGCAATGCCCAGGTGAAACGTTCCGCCCAGTAGTCACGCTTGGCTTGATCCGGTTCGGCTTCCGCCAGCGCCTTGGCAACACGCGCATAGGTCGCGTCCATGTCGGCGTCGATGTTTTCGCCTTGCTTCGACTTCAGACGATATTTTTTGTCCCAGATGTCGACCGAAGCCGGTTGCATGTCCACGCGGTCACTTGAGTGGTCGTTTCGCACGGCTTCGAGGCGGGCATTACTCATCTATAAAACTCCTGCTAAGAACGGAAGCGGCATCAAGGACCGCTGTCACAGATTTGGCGCTCAACCCCAACAATTGGGATTCTCCCCAGAACGAACCACAACATGTTGTGTTCTCTTGGCAGCAAAAATTAGTCCACCGTTCCCAGCCTGTCAACGTTTCTTTTTTGTTCATCAAATCGCCGTAGATTTTCCCTATTCAGTTTTCTCGATCCGTGGTGCGGCGCAGCAGTTGGCTGAACAAATGCGCTGAACAACAGCCGTGTTCACGTTGCAGCCACCGGCATCCAGACAAGAATGGCCATAGAGAGGAGATTGCAAATTGATGCGTAAAACACCCACTTTGCTGGTTTTGGCCGCGGCAGCTGCGTTCGGAGGCTTTGCCGCGACCGCGATCCGGGAAGGCGTCGAGCAACAGGCGCATGCCGAGGCCATGCCGGTCGGCGCGGCGACCACGCTGCCGGCAATGGTCAACGGGCAAGCTTTGCCCTCACTTGCACCGATGTTGGAGCGTGTGTTGCCGAGCGTGGTCAGCGTGCATACCAAGCAGCGGGTCAGCGTCAGCCCGTTCGGGAATGATCCGATGTTGCGACGGATGTTCCCCGAGCTGACCCAGGAGCGCATCAACGAGTCCTTGGGTTCGGGCGTCATCATCGATGCCGAGAAGGGTTACATCCTCACCAATCATCACGTGATCGAAAACGCCGACGACGTCTCGGTCACGCTCAGCGACGGACGGACGCTAAAAGCATCGCCGGTGGGTTCCGATCCGGACACCGATGTGGCGGTCATGCGCATTCCCGCCGAAAAGCTCACTGCCTTGCCGATGGCAGACAGCAGCCAACTGCGCGTGGGTGACTTTGTGGTGGCTGTGGGCAACCCGTTCGGTGTCGGGCAAACCGTGACCTCGGGCATTGTGTCGGCCGTCGGTCGCAGCAATATCCCGGGCATGGGCTATCAGAACTTTATTCAAACCGACGCCTCTATCAACCCCGGTAATTCCGGTGGCGCGTTGGTGAATTTGCAAGGTCAATTGGTCGGCATCAATACCGCGAGTTTCAATCCGCGCGGCTCGATGGCGGGCAACATCGGTTTGGGCTTCGCCATTCCCACCAGTCTCGCGCGCAACGTGATGCAACAGCTCATCACCAATAAAGGTGTGGTGAAGCGTGGCACCTTGGGCATTGATACCGCGGATTTGAGTGAGGCCGATGCCCGTCGCTTGGGATTGAGCTCGCCCAACGGTGCGCGCGTCACGCGCGTGTATGCCGGTTCCTCGGCGGAATCGAGCGGATTGCGCGTCGGTGATGTGATTACCGCTGCCAATGGTCAGGCAATCACCAATAGCGACGATCTGCGCAACATCCAAGGTCTGCAAATGGCCAACGCCACCTTGAGCTTGGATGTGATTCGCAATGGCAACGCCATGAAGCTCAGTGCCGGCTTGAAAGAACAACCGCGCGATGGCGCAAGTTTGGATCCGCGCCTGGACGGTGTCACCTTCGGTGAGTTGCCCGAGAGTCTGCGCCGCGAAGGTGCCAGCGGCATCATCGTGACCGCCGTTGCGCCGCGCTCGCGTGCGGCACTGGCCGGGCTTCGTGCCGGCGATGTGGTGCTGGCCGGCAGCAACGGGCCCTTCAATGATTTGGCCAGTTTCCGCGCCGGTTTTAGCAATCCCCCGTCGAATCTTGTCTTCCGTGTCTGGCGCAACGGCACGCAAGGTGAATTGTTGATTCGTTGAACCCTCTAACACATTCGTTAACTTCGGAGAGCAGCATGAGCACGCAAGGACTGAAAGACAATCTCGGCGAAACCGGTAGCCACTTGAAGAATGCGGCTGTTGCCGCCGGTGAAAGCATCAAGAGTGCCGCCGGCGTGGCGGTGGATGAGCTCAAGCTCGGTAAAGCCAATACCAAAGCGGAGTTGGCCGATGGTGCCTTGTCCGGTATCGCCGCAGCGGAAAACATGGGTGCGGCCGCCAAAGAACAAATGGACGTGTTGATGGAAAAGGGTCGCGACGTGGTAGACAGCGCCGCGGAACTGATTCGTGAGCGTCCGTTGACCGCTTTCGGTATCGCGTTTGCAGCAGGTTGGGCAATCTCCAAGGTTGCCGGCATGGGCAAAGACAAGTAATCCGGCGTGGACGAAGGGGCGCGTAACAGCGACGGGCCTGCGCCTGATCTCCTTACCGCGTTCAAGGAGATCAAGAGCGCAGGCGCGTCGGGCTTTGCCGCATTCAATGATGCGAGCAAGGCCATGCGGACATTGCTTGCCGCCGATGTTTCATTGGCACGCAGTGCCCTGGGTCGGACGCTGGCGTTGCTCGGCGTTGCGGTGTCGGTCGGCGCCGCAGCGGTGTTGATGTTGATGGGCGCGTTGGTCGCTTGGTTGGTGCAATCACACGGACTCTCACTCGCGGTGGCGATGTTGATGCTCGGTCTGGTGGCACTGGTTTTGGCACTCCTGGCGGGCTTGCTAGGTAGTCGCTATTTCGAACACACGCGGATGAAGGCGACCCGTCGTCAGCTTGCCCGTTTGGGTATCGGCGAACTGGCGGATCGGACCCCGGATCCGGGCTCGGCAGTGTCGAGCAAAGACGCGGTTGAAAATCTGAAGCCCGCCGCGGCCGACGGCGCACCGGTGAAAGACGCACAAGGTATCGACATCACGCAACCATAGGGGGCTTGGGCATGGGTTTTTCGCATCTGAAAGAGAAGGTTGACCAAGCCGAAAAGGCCTTGGAGGCGAACGAGCGCGTCGTTGCCTCCGATTGGCGTGTGTTCAAACAATCGTGGCGTGATGCGTGGACGCCCGGACGCATCATCGTTGCCGGTCTGGCCTCGGGCTATGTGTTCGGCCGCATCGAGCCGGTGAGCAAAAGCAAGGCCAGCAGCATCGTCAACATGCTGACCGCCGTGGGTGGCTTGTTTGCCAGTGGTACGGCAAAGGGTGCGGCGATAGACGCCAAGAACGCGGCAAACCGTGTTGAACAAAACGTACCGGCCGGCGCGGGCGAGTTTCCGGCGCAAGTCGCTCCGGTGGCGGATGACGCATTGAAAGCGGAAACGCACGAAAAGCTGCGCAAAGCAGGGCTCATTTAATGGATCCGATCGTTCCGGAAGAGGGCCTGATCCGCGAAGCGCAGGTGACCATCGAATCCGAGGAGGCGGTAGAACAACCCAGGCCGCGCGCCTCGATGGCGGTGTTGGTTCTCGCGACGATTGCCGTCGGTGCAGTCGCGTGGCTGGCGCAAAGCGTCATCCTGCCGGTATTGCTTGCCATATTTCTTTCACTGATCGGCAATCCGATCATCCGCGCTTTACGCAAGCTCTATCTGCCGCGTGCGTTGGCGGCGATCTTGGTGGTGGCTGGCGGCTTGACGCTCACCGGTGTGCTGGTCGCGCAATTAATCGAGCCCGCCAAAGAATGGGCGCATGACGTACCCAAGCAAGTGTCGAAGCTGACCCCGAAGATCAAGACCTTGATCAAACCGGTGCAAGATGCCAACCGCGTCGCCGAGAACATTGCACAAGCGGCCGGTAGCACCGCGACCACGGCGCAAAAGCCGATGGTGGTCAAAGCGACTTCCGAAGAAGACAAAGTCATTTCGCTGGCAACTACGCCCAAGCATTTGACCCAGGTGTTCTCGGTGATTTTGCTGACCCTGTTCTTCATGATCTTCGGAGAAAATCTGCAAAGACACGCCATCGACCTGCTGCCCGGTTGGCGCAGGAAAAAGTTGACCGTCGAAATCTTGCAGGCGATAGAACGCGAGATGTCGCGCTATGTGCTGACCATCAGCGCCATCAATCTGGCGATGGGTTTCGCGATTGCTTTGGGTCTTTATTTCATCGCCGGGATGAATCTGCAAGAAACGCTGCTGTGGGGAACCATGGCCGCGCTGCTGAATTTCGCGCCTTATCTTGGCCCCGCCATCGGCGTCTTGGTGATGTTGGTCGTGGGCTTCGTGCAGGAAGACCAGTTGTGGCCGGCGTTGTTACCCGCGGGCATCTATTTGGCATTGCATACGCTCGAAGGGCAGATTGTCACGCCGCTCATTCTCGGAAAGCGTTTGGCCATCTCGCCGCTGATTTTGATGGTGGCTCTGCTTGTCTTCGGCTCCGGTTGGGGCATCGTGGGATTGTTGCTGGCGGTGCCTTTGCTCGCCTGCGTCAAAATCGTGCTGTCCAAAATCGAGGGCATGGAAGGTTGGGCGCGCTTGCTCGAATAATCGGCATTTGTCGCCCGGCAGGCTAAAATCGAACCGTGCAAACGATTCGCGCCATCACCCTCGACCTCGACGACACGCTTTGGCCGTTTGCACCGATCGGTGCGCGTATCGAGCAGACCTTGCATGCCTGGTTTGAAACGCATAGCGCTGAGACAGCGCGCATGTTTCCGCCTGCTGCAATGCAAACCCTGCGCGAGCAAGTGGTGGAAGCGCATCCGGATCTGGCACATGACATGACGCGCTTGCGCAAACTGACCATCGAGCGCGCGCTGAAAGACAGTGGCGCCGATGTCGCTTTGGCAGCCGATGCTTATGCGCAGTTTTTCATGGTGCGCAATCAGATCGAGTTTTATGCCGGTGCGCGCGAAGCCCTCGAAACATTGGCGGCGCACCTGCCGTTGTGTTCGTTGAGCAACGGCAACGCCGATCTGGATGCGATCGGCATCGGGCATTTGTTTGTGTCGCGCGTCGGGGCGCGCGAGTTCGGCGCGGCGAAGCCCGACCCACGCATTTTTCATCACGCCTGCAGCCTGCTCGGGGAGGCGCCGGAGAATGTCTTGCATATCGGAGACGACCTGGCCGCTGACGTGCACGGCGCACAAGCCGCGGGCATGCCGGTGTGTTGGATCCACCCGGCGCCCCGCCAGGCGGGTGTCGCCGATTATCAATTCGATTCACTCGCAGACTTCGCGGACGCCTTCGTCCGCGCTCGATCCAAGGACGCCTGATGGACGCTTTCGAACCAGTCATCACCCACGCAGCTGTGGACAGTGTGTTGCATGTCATCAAACCGGCGGACCTGCCGGCTTGGTTACAGGCGCGCACCGACAGCGAACAGCAATGGCTCAACGTACATGCATGGAAGAGCGATGCCGTGGGTCTTTGGGTTTACCCGACGCACACCGGAAGCTTCGCCGCCGTCTTGGTTGCGGCGGATCTTGAAGACCCGATGGCGTTTGCCACATTGCCAATGCAATTGCCTGCCAACGTTTGGCGGGTGGAAGGGCTCATCAGCGAAACGGCCGCCGCTGCGCTGCAATTGGGTTGGCGAATCGGCGCCTACCAATTCACCCGTTACAAAGCGCCCAAACGCTTGCCGGCGCAGCTGTGCGTCGATGCCATCGATGCCGAGATGGCAGATATCGCGCGTGCTTGTTGCCAAGTACGTGATTGGGTCAACACCCCCACCGAAGACATGGGGCCGGCGCATCTGCAAGCCATCGCCGAGGAATTCGCCGCGAAGTACGCCGCGCATTGCAAAGTGATCGAAGGCGACGACTTGCTGGCGCACAACTTCCCCACCATTCACGCGGTCGGTCGCGCCTCCCATCGAGCGCCCCGATTGATTCATTTGAAGTGGGGGGCTGCGGACGCGCCCAAACTCAGCATCGTCGGTAAAGGCGTCTGTTTCGACACCGGCGGATTGAATCTGAAAGCATCCGCTGGCATGCGCAACATGAAAAAAGACATGGGCGGTGCGGCCCATGCACTCGCCTTGGCCGGATGGGTGATGGCGCGCAAGTTGCCAGTGCAGCTCAACCTGTTCATCGCCGCAGTCGAAAATGCCGTGGGGCCGAATGCGTTGCGACCCGGTGAGGTCGTCGTGACGCGCAAGGGACTCAGCGTGGAAATCGACAACACCGATGCCGAAGGCCGACTGGTGCTTTGCGACGCATTGGCGCGCGCCTGCGATGACACGCCGGATTTGATCATCGATTTTGCCACTTTGACCGGTGCGGCGCGGGTGGCCTTGGGTCCGGATTTGCCGGCTTTGTATTCGAATGACGACGGCATGGCCGCACAGTTGCAAAGTGCGTCACTGGCGGTGCGCGACCCGATGTGGCGGATGCCGCTGTGGCAGTCGTATTACCGCTATCTCGATAGCAAAGTGGCCGACCTTGCCAACGCCAGTGCCACGCCGATGGCAGGGAGTGTCACGGCCGCGCTGTATCTGCAGAAATTTGTCAGACCTGACATTCCTTGGGTGCACTTCGATGTGTACTCATGGAACGATGCCGATCGGCCTGGCCGTCCGGCAGGTGGCGAAGCGCAGGGTTTGCGTGCGGTGTTCGCCATGTTGCAGGCACGCTATTCGGCGTCTTGAAGCAGACTCAAAGCCAGCCTTTTTGCCGCGCCAAACGGTGCGCTTCAATGCGGTTGCCGACACCCAGCTTTCCGATCGCTTCGGACAAATAGTTGCGCACGGTGCCCTGTGACAAGTTGAGCGCTGTTGCGATCTCGCTTGCCGATTGGCCTTCTCCAGCCATGCGCAACACCTGGCGTTCGCGATCATTCAAAGGATCGGCCTCGCCCCAAGCTTCCATCGCCAGTTGCGCGTCGATGCTGCGGCCACCCGCGTGCACGTTGCGCAGCGCGTCGGCCAGTTGTGCCGACGGCGCATCTTTCAGCAAATAACCGCGTACGCCCGCATCCAATGCACGTCGAAGAAAACCCGCGCGTGCGAAGGTGGTCACGATCACCACGCTGATCGGCAGTTCATGGCGTTGAATCCGCTGCGCCAACTCGATACCGGACAAATGCGGCATCTCAACATCGGTGACCACGACATCGGGCTTGACCTCCGCCAGCATCTTCCAAGCAGACTCACCATCTTCCGCCTGCGCCACCACCTCAATGTCGGCTTCCAAATTGAGCAGTGCCGACAAGGCGCCGCGCACCATCGCTTGGTCTTCAACCAGCATGACCCGAATCATGCGTCGACCGCCATCGGCGCGCGCGCTTCAATACAGGTGCCGCGTCCGCGCTGCGCATCGATCGAGAGATCGCCGCCCACTGCCCGCAAACGCTCCTGCATTCCGGAGAGTCCGTTGCCTAGGCGTATGCCCTCGCCGCGGCCGTTGTCGCTGATGCGCAAAACCGCATGGCGATCTTCCGCCGACAACGAAATCCGCACATGGGTGGCGCCGGCATGCCGATGAACATTGGTCATCGCTTCGCGAAGCGCCAACGCCAAGGCGGACTCGGTCTCCGCGGCCAAGGCAAGCGGTTGCATGTCGATGTCCATCTTTGTGCCTTCCGCCTCCATGAGCACGCGCGCCGATGCCAGTTCTGCCGCTAGCGCCGCGTTGCGGATGCCGCTGACGGCGCGCCGGACTTCATCCAAGGTGTCGCGGCTGATCCGTGCCACCGCATCGATCTCCGTTTTGGCTGCCGCTTGATCCTGCGACAACAGTCGGCCGGCCAACTCGGCTTTCAATGCAATCACAGACAAGGTGTGCCCGAGCAGATCATGCAAGTCGCGACCGATCCGTTCGCGCTCGGCAAACGCGGCAATCCGCCGGACTTCATCATGCGACAGCCGCAATTCGGCGCGCTTGCGCTCGCGCTCGGCTTGATAGTGATTGCCGATGAAGGCGGCGATGGAAATCATCGCGGTGATGGCCGCCACAAATGCCGGCACGTGGAATGCGAGCAGCAATCCGGTGTACAGCACCAACACCGCGGCGAGCAACAACCAGCGCCACAGGAGTGACAGGCGCTGATGCGCAATCAGCGTTGCGGCATAAATGATGTAGGTGTTGGAAAACGCATTCCAAGGCAACAATCCACAACCCAAGGCGATCATACCGGCCACCGAAACGATCGCGGCCACGCCCGATGCGCGTCGCGAGAATCCGAGCACGAAGAAGGGAAGGAATATCAGCAGCGACAGCAGCGTCGGCCCCCAAGCGAACGGCAGCCGCGGATCACCGGTGAATGCAGGGACGGCCGGCACGAACAGGAACCCCAGATAGGCGAGGTTCCAGAGGTAGGTCCAGCCTTGTTCCGGGTCCCGATACCGCTGCCATGATGCGGCGGTATCGCGAGTGGGTGAGCGTTCGGTCATGAGGCGACTTTAACGGATGCGGATTCAACCGACGCGACGGAGCCTGCGTGCCGCCAAGAGCGAAAACACTGCGGCGACGACCAGCATGTAGGCAACGTGCACCCATGCCAGACCTTCAGTCTGGCTGCCGGCAATCGCCAATGCGAGTTGCGCGTGGTGCCATGCGGGCCAAACCGGCGCCAAGCTGCGAATGGCTGCGGGCAGAAACTGCAAAGGCATCCACAGCCCGGACAAGAAGGCCATCGGCAAATAGACCAAATTGACAAAGGCAGGCGCGCCGCGTGCGTTCATGCGGGTGCCGATATACAGTCCGATCGCGCCGTAGGGCAGGGCGCCCAACGCGTCCACAGCGATCAGACCGAGCGCTTGCCGCGGCATCAGCGTCACGTGTGCCACGAGCAGCGCCAGCACCGTGAGCAACAACGAAATCACCGCGGTGAAAATCACCGCCATCACCAACTTCGAGGCCAGATAGGCGCCGGGCGGCATCGGTTGCGCCCGCTTCAGTGTCAGCCAACCGTGCTCGCGATCCATCGCCACACTCACACCGAAGCCGAATAGCGATGCGCCCATGGCGCCGAATACACCGTATGAAGCCAGCAAGTAGCGTGATGCCGCTGCGTTGTCGCCATGCTGCATCAGCACACCGAACATCACATAGAACACCAAGGGAAACGCGAGCACCGGAATCGAATAGGCAGGTGTTCGCACCATGCGCAGGAACTCATATTTCGCCTCCAGCCAATAGGCGCGCGAAAGCGAAGGGGTGCGATGGTGCATCGGCAAGGTGTTCATCAAGTGGTCTCCTCAGTGTCGTTTTGGGTCAGCGCCAAAAATGCTTCGGCCAGGCCGGTGGCACTCACCTCAAGTCCGGACAACGCGTCATCCGCGTCGAGTAAGCGGCGAAGAATCGCCTCAGGTGTTTCACAAACGATTTGCAGACGCGCACCTTCACGCACGGCCGATTCAACCCCCGCCCATGCTGCGACCGTTTCCACATCGAGTGCCGACAGGCAACGGATGCGCGAGCGCGCCACACGTGAGGCGATTTCGCGCGGTGTGCCTTCGGCCAGGACTTTGCCGTGATCCACCACGACGATGCGATTGGCCAGGGCTTCGGCTTCTTCCAAATAATGCGTCGTCAGCAAGACCGAGGTGCCGTTGTCGACCAGCTGACGGATGGCACGCCATAGCGACTGTCTCGCATCAATGTCGAGGCCTGTGGTGGGCTCATCCAGAAACACCAGTTTGGGACGGCCGCAAATGGCCAGCGCGAACTGCACGCGACGTTGTTGCCCACCGGACAACGCGGCATAACGACGATTCAATAGAGCATCGACACCGGCCATGCGTGCTGCTTCGTCAACCTCGAGTGGATCGGCGTAGTAGCTGCAAGTGAGGTGAATCAGCTCGCGCACCGTATTCGTCGGCGGGATGCCCGCGCTCTGTAACATCACGCCGACTTGTCGGCGTGCGACCAACGCTTGCGGTGATTCACCGAACAATTCCGCGCGTCCGCTATCGGGCAAACTCAAGCCGAGCAACTGGGCGATGGCGGTGCTCTTGCCGGCACCGTTGGCGCCCAAGACGGCCAGCACTTCACCCGCACGCAATTCCAGCGTCAGCCCATCGAGTGCGCGAATTTTTCCATAGGTCTTGACGACGTTTTCCAAGCCGCCAAGCGATTGCCTTGCCATGTCCATCCGGTCTTCCCCGTTGAAGTGAGGTCATTCTGGAATGGCCCGTCATTCACTTTGAGTGGACGACGTCATGACAAACACATGATGTTTGTCACCCTTGCACAGTTATCTGCTACAAATTGGCCTCCGGAAAACATGTGGGTTTGGGGAGAAACTTTGAAAAAGTTATTGGCGCTGATGCTGATCATCATCGGCACCGTGTTGATCGGTGCCGGTTTGATGGCGTTCGCCGCGCGCCCCTTGGGTGCCATGATGGCGCTCTTGGCGGGTGCGACCTGTTGGGTTGTGGCATGGCGCGTCGACCGCAAGCCGAAGATCATCGTGCCGGAAGGCGTGATCCCGTTGCCACCCGCCGAAGCACCGGTTGAAGTGCGTCGTCAGCCCGGAAAAATCATTGCGCTGGCGATCTTCTTCGGTTTGGTGGCCGCGGTGATGGCATTGCCGGTGGTGGACGAGATACTGGGTTTGGGTCGCAAGGGTTGGCCGTTAGCGGTGCTTGCCGGCGTCGCTGTTGCCGTGCTGATTCCTTGGTCGATGCTGCGGCACTCACCTTATCTGCGGATCGATGCGATGGGATTCACCGGGCCGGGTCAACGCCTGCTGCCTTGGCGGGAGATCGAAGGTGTCCGCTTGTTCGGCGTGACGGTGAAAGGACAAACGCATCATTACCTGCATCTGCGTCTGGCGCGACCCGAACAGCATGTGGATCGCGTGTCCGGACTCGGACGCTGGCGTCTAAAAAAACAGGGAATCCTGCATTACAGCCTGAAATTCATCGATACCGATTTACTCGTCATTTTCGAGGCCTTGTCGCGACGCATTGCGGCCGCGCACGATGGCCCTGTGCTCTCCGGCTTCCGCGCAGAATCCCAATGGCTGCCTTGGGTTCAAACGCATGTGAAATTCGGTCAACAAGATGCTGCGCCGGCATGGCAGGAACGCGTCAATGCACTGCATATGGCAATCAATGGCGGCTGGTCGCAATACGATGATTTCGAAGCCAGCGGTCTGAAGTTGAAGTTGCAACGTGCCGAACACGCCCAACGCGAAGCGGCGTTCGCCCGACTCGACCAGCAATTGGAGGCGGCGGTGGCGCGGCAAGCCGGTGAACCCGAACTGCAACAACTCTTCGCTTCGGTGATGCCCGGAAATCTGGCGGACTCGGCCGACGTCGCGGGCTTGAAGCAACAACTGGCGATCAAGGCAAGAAAAACACAACGGAACACGTTCATCAGCGTTGGCGTGGTCGGGGTGCTGATCATCCTCTATGTGTGGTTTCGCTTTGTGTCGTAGCACATAAAAAAACGGCGACCCTTCGGTCGCCGTTATTCGTTTCGGACTGTTGAAACAATCAGCCGATGTTGAGCGTCTTGCCTTTGCGCTCGGCCAAGCGTTTTTCCAGGTAATGGATGTTCTGGCCGCCGGCACGGAACCCTTGGTCACGCATGATGCGTTGCTGCAGGGGGATATTGGTCTTGATGCCATCCACCACCATTTCCGAGAGCGCGACATGCATGCGTGCGATGGCGGTTTCGCGATCCGGGCCATGCACGATGAGCTTGCCGATCATCGAATCGTAATTCGGCGGGACGCGGTAGCCCTCGTAGATATGCGAGTCGACGCGCACACCCGGGCCGCCCGGTGCATGGAAGTGTTGGATGAGTCCGGGAGACGGCAGGAAGCTTTCCGGGTCTTCGGCATTGATCCGGCATTCGATGGCGTGACCGCGCAAGACCACATCTTCTTGCTTGATCGACAACTTCTGGCCGGCCGCGATCATCAATTGCTCTTTCACCAAGTCGATACCGGTGACAAGTTCAGTCACGGGATGTTCGACTTGGATGCGGGTGTTCATTTCGATGAAGTAGAAACGGCCGTTTTCGTAAAGGAACTCGAAAGTGCCCGCGCCGCGATAGCCGATACGGATACAGGCTTCGACGCAGACCTTGCCGATCTCGGCGCGCTGCTCATCACTGATGCCCGGTGCCGGTGCTTCTTCCACCACTTTTTGGTGGCGGCGTTGCATCGAGCAATCACGCTCACCCAAATGGATGGCATTGCCTTGGCCGTCCGCCAGCACCTGGATCTCAACGTGCCTCGGATTCTCAAGGAATTTCTCCATATAGACCATGTCGTTACCGAACGCGGCTTTCGCTTCGGTTTGGGTGGTCGCAATGGCATTGATCAAGGCGGCTTCGGTATGCACCACGCGCATCCCGCGGCCACCGCCGCCACCGGCGGCTTTCACGATGACCGGATAACCGATCTCCCGCGCGATCTTCATATTGGTTTCGGCATCGTCGCCCAAGGGGCCGCCACTGCCCGGCACGCAGGGCACGCCCGCAGCCTTCATGGCGCGAATGGCCTCCACCTTGTCCCCCATCAAACGGATGGTGTCCGCTTTGGGGCCGATGAAGATGAAACCGGATTGCTCAACGCGTTCCGCGAAATCAGCGTTCTCTGAAAGAAAGCCATAGCCCGGGTGGATCGCTTGCGCGTCGGTCACTTCAGCCGCGGCAATGATCGCCGGCATATTGAGATAGCTTTCCGACGAAGGTGCAGGACCGATGCAAATCGATTCGTCGGCCATGGCGACGTGCTTCAAATTGCGGTCGGCGGTCGAGTGCACCGCCACCGTGCGAATACCCAGCGTGCTGCACGCGCGCAAAATGCGCAGCGCGATCTCGCCCCGGTTGGCAATGACAACTTTGTCCAGCATTGGCATGATGCTCTCCCGCTCAGCCAATCACGAACATGGGTTGGTCGAACTCGACCGGCTGACCGTTTTCGCACTGGATGGCAAGCACCGTGCCTGCGACTTCGGCTTCGATCGGGTTGAACATTTTCATTGCCTCGATGATGCCGAGCGTATCGCCCGGCTTCACGGCTTGGCCCACGGTGACGAAGGGCGGTTTGTCCGGCGCCGGAGAGGCGTAGTAGGTGCCGACCATCGGCGCACGCACCACCGTGCCTGGCGGAAGATCCGGTCCCGGACGTGCGGCACCGCCGGTTGCGGCTTCGACCGGCGAGACCATCGGCATCGGCGCGACGGGGGCGGCAGCTTGCACGGGCGCGGGCGCGAAGTGCATCGGCGCACCATGCACGCCACCGCGCGACAGACGAACCGACTCTTCGCCTTCTTTGATTTCAATCTCGTTGAGGTTGGATTCCTCCAACAGGTCGATCAGCTTCTTGATCTTGCGAAGATCCATCTGGAACGCTCCCGGGTTTTTTTAAGATGTATGCAGGTGAGCCAACGCGGCCTCGAAGGCCAACGTGTAGCTTTGGGCGCCGAACCCGCAGATCACGCCATGGGCGAGATCGCTGAAGTAGCTTTGGCGACGAAACGCTTCGCGCGCGTGCGGGTTGGACAAGTGAACTTCTATGAAAGGGATGGCAACGGCCGCCAATGCGTCGCGAATGGCGACAGACGTGTGTGTATAAGCGGCCGGATTGATCAGGATGAAACGGGTGCCGTCCGAGCGCGCTGTTTGGATGCGATCAACCAATGCGGATTCTTGGTTCGATTGCAGGCATTCGACGGTGATGCCGGCACGATCGGCGGCGTCTTCAAGCGACGCGTTGATTTCTGACAGCGTGGTGTGCCCATAGATCCCCGGCTCCCGCTCGCCGAGCAGGTTCAAATTGGGGCCGTGCAGGACGAGCATCTGTGGCATGTGGCGAAGTTTGCGGTATGCAGGGGTTCCTGTCCAGTTCGCCGAAGATACGCACACGTTCGGAGAATGCGGCCCTAGGCGTGGCTTCAACGCGTGGCCGATTCCACCCACCGCGTGATGTCTTCTGCCGAGTGGAAAACTCCGGTTCTGCGTGCAATCACCCGACCTTTGGCATCGAGCAACACCGAATAGGGCAGGACACCGGCCGGATTACCCAATTGCCCGGGCGTAAACGCGGGCGGTTCGGCCGCCAACAATTGCGGAATCTTGCTCGGGCGTCGCGACAGGAAATCTTTGACCGCCGCATGTTCGTCCATACCAATGGCGATGAGCTTTGCGTTCGGGCGTCGGTTGGCGAAGGCTTCCAGCGCAGGCAGCTCCTTCAAGCAAGGGCCGCACCAGGTGGCCCAAAGGTTGACGACCGTAAAGCCTTTGCCCAAATGAGCGTCAAGCCCGGCCGGTTTGCCATCCAGCGTGAACAAGGAGAGGTCACGCACGGTGTCGCCTTCGCGCACACGGTGCGCACCGGGCACCACTGGCGCACGCCAATCCAGAAACGCTTGCAACATGCGTTGACCGGCACTCGATTCGAGCAGCCACGGTTTGGGATCGACCAAGACGGCGGCGAGCAGGGCAATGACGGCACCGGCAACGGCCGCCATCACCACCTTTAGGTGGCCGTAGCCGCTGTCTTTCATCGTGCGCCCGCCGCGGTCAGCGCATCCGCCACCATGCCTTGAGTCAGAACGGTGGGGAGTACGCGACCTTCGCCGCCATTCGCCGGATAGACCACGTACAGCGGCAGACCCACCGCTTTGTGCGTGCGCAGGAACGCGCCGATGGCTTCATCGGGATCGGTGTTGTCGGCAATCATGTACACCGCGTTGTGCTGTTCGAACATCGTTTTGAACGCGGGCGTAAACAACACCGCGCGTTCATTCACCTTGCAGGTGATGCACCAATCGGCGGTGACATCGACAAATACAACGCGCCCCTCGGTGCGCAGCGCCAGCAGACGTTGCGCCGAATACGGTTCGGCCTTCAAGCCATTCGGAAGAACGTGTACGGCTGAGTCCGATGCCAACGATTTTTGCGAGCGCATGCTTTGCAAAGTGAATGCCAATCCTGCAACCACGACGAGTGCGAGCAAGCGCGGCAACCAGCGGCGAAGCGTTGAAGCATGCGGCCTGCCTGCATCGCGCAACACCCAGACGACGCCGATGGCGGCGAGCGCAAACACCGCAACCGCGAGACCCCCACGTTGTTGGAACAACAGCCAAACCAACCACGCGACGGTGGCATACATCGGAATCGCCATGACCTTCTTAAAGGTGTCGGTCCAGGCGCCGGGCTTCGGAATCAAACGGCCAAGCGCGGGAATCCAGGCGATGAGCAGGAAAGGCAATGCCAAGCCGACGCCAAGCGCAACGAACACCATCGCCGCTTGCAGGGGCGGCGCGAAAAACGCATAGCCCAACGCTGCGCCCATAAACGGCGCGGTACACGGCGTGGCCAAAACCACCGCCAACACGCCGGTGGCGAAATCGCCTTTCAGTCCCTGCGCGGTGACCGCGCGCTGCGCGGCATTCGGCAACACAAAGTTGGCCTGCCAAACGCCCGAAAGCGACAAACCGAATGCGAGGACGAACAGTGCCAAGACCAAGACCACCGCCGGCTGTTGCATCTGGAAGCCCCAAGCCAGGCCGCCCTGAGATGCCAATCCGCGCAGCGCCAACACCAGTCCACCCAAAGCCAACATGCTCAAAATGACACCGCTGGCATAGGCGAAGACGTGCTGGCGCAACGCCGCACGATCGTTGCCTGCTTGCGCAATCGACACCGCCTTCATGGACAACACCGGCAACACGCAGGGCATGAGGTTGAGAATGAGCCCGCCGAGCAGGGCGAGCAACACGGCCTTCCAAATCGAGAGACTCTCCAAGGCCGACGGTGACGTGGCAGGCTGCGGCGCCGCATCGGTCGTTGGCTTGGTGTCGGCTGCCGTCGGTGCGGTTTCGACCTTCACCGGCAATGCGGCCGTGGCGGTCGCGGCATCGACTGCGGGTGCGGCCGTCTCCACCGTTGTTTCATCGGCCTTCGTTTGCGTGGTTTCGCCGGCAGCAGGCAGGGCAATCGTGAAGCTTCGCTGCATCGGCTCGTAGCAAATGCCGTTGTCTTGGCAGCCTTGCAATTCGATCTGCAGCGCAACCTGCGTCGCGCGCGGGTGGTTGCGCTTGAGCAACACCGGCACATCGATTTCGTTGAAGTACACCGGCACATTGCCGAAATGTTCGTCACGGTGCAGCGTGGCTTTCGGCCATTGCACCGCGCTGATGCTGATGCCCTCGGCTTTCAAATTGAAACGCGTTTGATTTTTGTACAGGTAATAGCCCGGCGCCGGAATGAAACGGATCAGCAAGCGATCACCGCCATCAGCAATGGCATCCGCCTTGAAGGCTTGCGCTGGCGGGAGAGGTGCCGCTTTTCCGGATGCCGCCGATAGCGGATTCGCGGTGGCGCCGAATTTTCCGGCTAGCGCTTGGAAACCCGAATCCGCCTGGGGTTCCTTGGTGGGGCCGAGGCTCGCGGTGAGGTTGCGCGTTTGCGGCGGATAACAGACACCGACATCGGCGCAGCCTTGATACTTCACCCGAATCGGGATGGCGGCGGTGCCCGCGGGGGCTGTCACCGGAATCGTGATGGCCACTTGTTGGCGATACGTCTCGACGTCGCCGAAGAACTCATCATGATGTTTCTTGCCGGCCGGAATGTTGGCATTGCCTAAGGTCACGCCGGGTGCGGTGGTGCTGAACTTGAATTGGTGCTTGTAAAGATAAAAGCCAGGCGCAATCGTCCAGCGAAGATGAACGCTGCCATCAGTGCCGGCTTCCGTCTGAAGTTTGAAAACACTGTCGACCGGCGGCAAATCCTGCGGCGTCGTCTGCGCCGACACGCCGGCGGCCGAAAATGCCAAAAGCAAGGCACAAACCCAGTGCAAGACACCGGTGGCGCGCCCGTTGTCGCGGCGCGGATTCCAACTCAAACGTGCAATTCGGTTCATTCGACCATTGTAAGGAGGCGCTTCACGCGTCGCAGGCTTCGACCTGCCAGCGTCCTGATGGTTCATTCACCTTCGCGTTCAATTCGCCGAAATCAGGTCGAGCACCTGATTGCCATATTCCGCCAATTTTCTCGGACCGATGCCCTCGATGGTCCCTAGGGCAGACAGGCTTTCGGGCCGGGAGGTGGCAATTTCCCGCAGGGTCTTGTCGTGGAAGATCACGTAGGGCGGCACACTCTGGGCGCGCGCCAACTCGGTTCTCAATGCGCGCAGCGCATCAAATAAGAGGCGGGCATCGGCGGACATCCAGGCATCCGGCGAGTTCGGGTTCGACAGTGCGGCACGTCGCTGACGGCGGACTCGCGCTTGCTCGCGGCGCAATTGCAGCGTTTGTTCGCCCTTCAAGAGCGTACGTGAAGCCTCTGCCAACCGCAGACCGCCATGTGTGTCGGTCTCCAGATATCCGTGCGATACCAATTGGCGAAAAATACTGCGCCAAGTATTCGAATCGATATCCCGACCGATGGCGAAGGTGCTGACGGTGTCATGACCCAACTGGAGGATGCGTTCAGTACGTTCGCCCCGCAGCACATCAATCAGGTGGGAGGCACCGAAGCGTTGACCGCAACGGTAGACACAACTCAGTGCCATCCGTGCGGGTTCGGTGGCATCCCAAGCTTCCGGCGGATTGAGGCAGTTGTCGCAATTCCCGCAAGGATTGGCCATCACTTCGCCGAAGCTTGCCAGCAAGCGTTGGCGACGGCAGCCCAGCGTTTCGCAGTAGCCCAATAGACTGTCGAGCTTGCGACGCTCCATCCATTTGCGCGAATCATCCGCTTCGGAGCTTTCGATCATCTTGCGCAAATTGACGACATCACCCAAGCCATAGGCCATCCACGCTTCGGCTGGTTCGCCGTCGCGGCCGGCACGACCGGTTTCTTGGTAATAGCCCTCGACCGATTTCGGCAGATCCACGTGGGCGACAAATCGGACATCCGGCTTGTCGATGCCCATTCCGAAGGCGATGGTCGCCGCCATGATGATGCCGTCTTCGCGCAAAAACCGGCGCTGATGTAACGCGCGCGTTTCCGTATCCATGCCGGCGTGATACGCCAAGGCGTTATAGCCTTTGCTTCGCAAAAACGCGGCCGTGTCTTCGACTTTTTTCCGGGACATCGCATAGACGATGCCGGACTCACCGGCATGCCCGTCGAGAAAGTCGAGCAACTGCCGGCGTGCATCGTTTTTCTCGACAATGGTGTAGCGGATGTTGGGTCGGTCGAAGCTGCTGGAGAACTGCTCGGCATCATCCAATTGCAAGCGTTCGATGATTTCCTCTTGTGTGGCGGGATCGGCGGTGGCGGTCAGCGCGATGCGTGGAATTGACGGCCAACGTTTGTGCAGCATCGTCAGCTGTCGATACTCGGGCCTGAAATCGTGCCCCCATTGCGACACGCAATGGGCTTCGTCAATCGCGAACAAAGACACCGGCGCGCGCGCGACAAGGTCCAAGAAACGCGGCGTCAACAAGCGTTCGGGTGCCACGTACAACAGTTTCAAATCGCCCGACACAAAACGCTGCTCAACGGCATACGCCTCGCCGGCCGGCAAACTTGAATTCAAATACGCCGCTTCAATGCCAAGCTGGTGCAGCGCTTCGACCTGATCCTGCATCAAGGCAATCAGCGGAGAGACCACGATGGCGCAGCCCGGACGCAGGAGGGCTGGGACTTGATAGCACAGTGACTTTCCGCCACCCGTCGGCATCAGCACCAAGGCATCGAGGCCGGCGGCGACATGGTTGACGATGGCGTGCTGGCGCCCCCGGAAGGTCTGATAGCCCCAAACACTGCGCAACACATCTAGCGCGGAGTCGTTGGCGGCGTCTTGAACGGATTTCATGGCGAGGAGCCTAGCACCCGATCGGCGCCCTGCCCAAAGGAAATCCGGCCGGTGCGCGGTCGGGAAAACATTCTTTTCCTGAGGGTCTTGAAAGGGCAAACGAAGGCCCCATTACATAGGCATCCCTGTGAGGGGGGCCGTTCCGCCGAGATTGGCACTCTCAACATGAGACTGCTAAAATCGGCATGTTTTTTCATACCAATCAATAACTTGCGGAGTATATCCATGAACCTGAAGCCGCTCTACGACCGCGTCGTCGTCAAGCCTGTCGAAGCCGAAGAACTCTCTGCCGGTGGCATCCTGATCCCCGACAACGCCAAAGAAAAGCCCACCAAAGGTGAAGTGGTCGCCGTCGGCCCGGGCAAGGCGCTTGACAACGGCAACACCCGTCCCATGACCGTCAAGGTCGGCGACAAGGTGATTTATGGCCAATACGCCGGTAGCGCCTACAAGCACGAAGGCACCGAATACAAGGTTGTGAAGGAAGACGACATCCTCGCGATCGTCGGCTGATTGTTCACTCAAGCATTTAGATAAGGAATCAAGATCATGGCTGCAAAAGATATTCGCTTTAGTGAAGACGCACGTTCGCGCATGGTGCGCGGTGTCAACGTGCTCGCCAACGCCGTCAAGGCCACGCTGGGTCCGAAGGGCCGCAACGTTGTTCTGCAAAAGAGCTACGGCGCCCCGACCATCACCAAGGACGGCGTGTCCGTCGCCAAGGAAATCGAACTCGCCGATGCGTTCGAAAACATGGGCGCACAAATGGTGAAGGAAGTCGCTTCCAAGACCTCCGACAACGCCGGTGACGGCACCACCACCGCCACCGTTCTGGCTGCCGCGCTGATCCGCGAAGGCATGAAGGGTGTGGCCGCCGGCATGAACCCGATGGACCTCAAGCGCGGTATCGACAAAGCCGTCGCCGCTGCCATCGACGAACTCAAGAAGATGAGCAAGCCGACCACCGACGACAAGGCAATCGCCCAAGTCGGCACCATCTCGGCCAACTCCGACGAATCGATCGGCAACATCATCGCCGACGCGATGAAGAAAGTCGGTAAAGAAGGCGTGATCACGGTTGAAGAAGGTTCGGGTCTCGACAACGAACTCGACGTCGTCGAAGGCATGCAGTTCGACCGCGGCTACCTGTCGCCGTACTTCGTCAACAACCAACAATCGATGTCGGCAGAACTCGACGACCCGTTCATCCTCTTGCACGACAAGAAGATCTCGAACGTTCGTGACTTGCTCCCCGTCCTCGAAGGCGTGGCCAAGGCCGGCAAGCCGCTGTTGATCGTTGCCGAAGAAGTGGAAGGCGAAGCCCTCGCAACGCTCGTCGTCAACACCATTCGCGGCATCGTCAAAGTTTGCGCCGTCAAGGCACCGGGCTTCGGCGACCGTCGCAAGGCGATGTTGGAAGACATGGCCATTCTCACCGGCGGCACCGTGATTTCGGAAGAAGTCGGCTTGTCGCTTGAAAAGGCCACGATCAAGGACCTCGGCCGCGCCAAGAAGGTGCAAGTGTCGAAGGAAAACACCACCATCATCGATGGTGCCGGCGAAGGTACGGGCATCGAAGCGCGCATCAAGCAAATCAAGGCGCAAATCGAAGAAACTTCTTCGGATTACGACCGTGAAAAACTGCAAGAGCGCGTGGCCAAGTTGGCCGGCGGCGTTGCCGTGATCAAGGTCGGTGCATCCACCGAAATCGAAATGAAGGAAAAGAAGGCTCGCGTTGAAGACGCGCTGCACGCCACCCGCGCTGCCGTTGAAGAAGGCATCGTTCCGGGCGGTGGTGTCGCCTTGGTGCGTGCACTGACGGCCATCAAGGGTCTGAAGGGCATCAACGAAGACCAGAACCACGGTATCGAAATCGCCTTGCGTTCGATGGAAGCACCGTTGCGCGAAATCGTCACCAACGCCGGTGAAGAACCGTCGGTCATCTTGAACAAGGTGAAAGAAGGCACGGGTAACTTCGGTTACAACGCGGCGACCGGTGAATTCGTCGACATGGTTGAATCCGGAATCTTGGATCCGACCAAGGTCACCCGCACCGCGTTGCAAAACGCAGCGTCGATCGCCGGCTTGATGATCACCACCGAAGCCATGGTTGCCGAAGCGCCGAAGAAAGACGAACCGGCCATGCCGGGCGCCGGTGGCATGGGCGGCATGGGCGGTATGGATTTCTAATCCAGCCCCAACGCTTCAAGCAACACCGCAAAACAAAAACCCCCGCAATCCATCGCGGGGGTTTTCTTTTTCCTCCCTTCTCCACAAAGTGGAGAAGGTGGCCCCAAAGGGGCCGGATGAGGGCGCTTCGCAGACGAGATCAATAATGCAGTTTGCCTGCGCTTGTCATGGCATCAATTCCCGGCAATCCGGCCCCACCGGCTTCGCATCCAAGGCCACGCAAGGATGGAACTTGGCGATCCCGCGCAATGCTTTTGATTCACCCCGCTGCAGGACGAAGGTCTGCAACGGCTTCTCCTTGCACGCCTCGGCATCGGTGCAGGCTGACGCATACAAGGTGTAATGGCATTGCCCGCTGCTGCTTTCGCGGCAGACAAATTTCGCCTCGCCTTCGTTGTCGGCAGCCGTGCTGTAGAGGGTCGCGCCCTGGGTGCTCAAAATTTTGTTGCTGAATTCCGTGGCGCCGGGCGAACAACCGGCCAGCGTCAACAGAAATTGTGCCAAGGCAAAGAGTTGTGCGATCGCGTTCATGTCATTTCTCCGAAGACGCGCGGCGTCTTACATGGTCTTGAACAAGGTCATGAAGGGTTGGCTGATGTGCAGTGTTTCGTCGCGACCGCGAAGACGCACGGTGCCTCTGCCCGATTCATCGCGAATCACGCCGGCGATGGCGCGCATATTGACGATGGTCGAGCGATGGATCTGTTTGAAGACTTTCGGATCCAGTCGCGGCAACAATTCCCGCAGCGGCGTCCTCAAGAGGGATTCGCCCTCCGCGGTCACCACCGTGGTGTACTTCTGGTCGGCACGAAAATAGACGACGTCTTCGACCAGAACCAAACGCGTTTCGCGGCCGGCACTGGCCGTGAGCCAGGTCAGCGGCTCCGGTGTACCCGCTGCACCGGGCGCCGCATCCAGGCGCTTGAGTAATGCTTTGAGTGAGGCAAGATCCGGCTGTGTGCTCCGCGCTTGCAGCCGCGCCACAGTGGCGTCGAGTCGCTCCGGTTGAACCGGCTTCAACAAATAGTCGACCGCCCCTTGGTCAAACGCCTCGATCGCGTATTGGTTGTACGCGGTGACAAACACGATATGCGTTTCGGGGCTGGCTTCAGCCGCAGCGGCGGCGACCTCCATGCCGGTCAGGCCGGGCATGCGTATATCAAGAAAGGCGACGTCGGGACGATGTTCCGCAATCGCTTCCAAGGCACTGGCGCCGTCTTCGCATTCGGCGACGACTGAGAGGCCAGGCCAAGCCCGCGCGAGCTCGGACACCAATGCATGTCGCAACAAGGTTTCATCTTCGGCCACCACACAAGTTGGTGTGCTGGCGACGTTGGGATCATGCATGACCGCTGTCTCCGTTTTGCGGGTCGGCCGACGCGGGAACCATCAAGGTCGCGGCAACACCCGAAGGAAAGTTGGCAATGACTGACAAACTGGCGGCGCCGGCGAAGCGCAAGCGCAGACGCTCGCGGATATTTTTCAGACCGATGCCGGTGCCCGCCGTTTTCGTGTTGAATCCTTCACCGTCATCGGCCACCGTCACGGCCACGCCTTCCTCGCTGCGGCGCGCACGAATCCACACGGTGCCGCCGCCGGTGCGCGGCTCCAAGCCGTGCTTGATGGCGTTTTCAACCAAAGTCTGCAGCATCATCGCGGGAATCGCCGTGCCACGCAGCGCATCCGGCACATCCACTTGGACGTTCAACCGCTCGCCCATACGGATTTTCAGAATCTCCAAATAGGCCAAGGCGCGTTCGAGTTCGGCACCCAAGGTGGACATGCCGTCGCCCGCATCAGGCAGAGAGCGACGCAAGTACTGGATCAAGTGGCCCAACATGGTTTCGGCGCGCGCCGGATCACTGCGCGTGAGCAATTGCGCACTGGCCAAGGTGTTGTAGAGAAAGTGCGGTTCGACTTGTGCGTGAAGGAGGTGCAGCTTGGCTTCTGTGAGCTCTTTTTCCGTTGCGGTTTGTTCGGCGTGGGTACGTTCACCGCGACGTCGTTCGCCGATGCGGCGGGTGAGTGCGCGCACGATCGCTTCTGCGTTTTCGAAGTTGGTACCGTCATCCACAAGGAACCAGTCACGCCAGGCGGGATGGTCGGGCTCGCAAATCAAGGTGACGCTGCCGCTGTCGCCGGCCGGTGTGACGGTCGCCTGCAATTGATTGCGCGGCTGGCCGAACCAACGGAGCGGATTCCAGCGCGGTAATTCGTCTTCGCCGTAGGTGTCGGGGCGCGCCACCTTCGCCTTGATCTGCAGGCTGTCACGCGCGCTTTGGATGCGCTCAACGCCGGGCAATTCACGCACAGCCGCATCCAGCAAATCGAAGGCTTCGCCGGCTTCGAATGGAATTTCAATCTGACGTTTCTGACGGTTTGACAGCGTGTCACGATTGACCGTTCCGGCGATCAGCTTGACGCGACGGATGTGCGAGAAAGCCCCGGCCAACACCAATGCCGACGTGATGAGGGTGAAGAGCACCGCAGGCAGTTCGAAGCTACCAAAGAACGGCAAAGACGAATAGGTGACAACCGCCAGGAATATCGCTGTTCCCCACGCCAAGGCGATGCGCAACACAAACAGAAGACTCTTGAACATGATGGGACTCGCAATGTGGTTCAGGGCCGAGCTTGGCGCGATGGCGGCGTCCTGTCATCGGGGGAATGACGAAACGCCCGGCCGCCGGCATGAAGCTGCCATTGTCAGGGATGAGCCGTTGGGCAAACATCGGCGCGCGTGGCCAGACGCGGCAGAGGTGTTGCTCAATCGGGGCGAGGACGCCGTTTCAGATCTTTCAATATTTCGCGCGCGGCGTTGCGACCGGGCAGGCCGGTGACGCCGCCGCCCGGATGCGTACCCGCACCGCAGAGATACAAGCCTTTCAAAGCGCCGCGGTAGTTGCCTTGGCCGAGCAACGGACGTGCCGAAAACATCTGATCCAAGCCCAAGGTGCCGTGGAAAATATCGCCGCCGGCCAAGCCGATTCGCCGTTCAAGTTCCAACGGTGACAACACATCCATGCCCAACACACTGCGTTTGAAATTCGGTGCATAGGCATCCACGGTGTCGATCATCAACTCGGCCACCGTCTGCGCGTGCGCATCCCAACCATCCGTCACTTCCCGCGCCACGTGCTGGCAGAAGAGGCTCGCGACGTGTTGCCCGGGCGGTGCCAGGCTGTCGTCCAAGGCAGACGAAATGCACAGCTCGACGATCGGCGCGCGCGACCAGCCCGGATTGTGTTCGCGTGTCTTCGCATCGACGAAAGCCTGTTCGAAATACGCCAACGACGGCCCGATCAAGATGCCGGTTTGATGGTGCGGCTGAAGCGTTGTTCCCGGCATTGCGCTGAAATCCGGTAACTCGCTCAGTGCGACATTCATGCGGAAGGTGCCCGAACCGACGCGATAGCGGCGCATGCGTTCGTGTTGTTCATCGGACAAATGCTGCGGCTCGATCAAGGATTGATACAAAGGCTTCGGACCGATGTTGGAGACCACACAGCTCGCTTCAAATCGGCGTCCGTCCACCGTCTCTGCGCCGAATGCTTGGCCGTTGCGCACGAGCACGCGCGCGACCGCCGCACCGGTCTCCACCTGCACAGCCCGAGCGACGCATTCTTTGCGCATCGCTTCGGTGATGGCACCCATGCCGCCGATGGCGTGGCCCCATTGCCCGGCTTTGCCATTGACCTCGCCGAAGAGGTGATGCAACAAGACATACGCGCATCCGGGGGTATAGGGGCTATTGAATGAACCCACCACAGAGTCCCAACCCAAAATCGCCTTCAAGGGCTCGCATTGGAAGTAGTCATCCAACAACTCGCCGGCCGATTTGGTGAACATGTCCAACAAATCGCGGCGCGCGCCGAGATCCAGGTGCTTGAGTTTGCGCGCCAACGACGCGCTGCGGAGCCAGTCGGCGAAGGCGATGCGGTCGCCGATGTTCGGCGGTGTCATGTGAACGATTTCGCGCAGTACCGCGACGATGCGATCCATGCGTGCGTTATAGGCGTGCCAGCGCGGAATATCGCCCGGACAGTGACGCTGCAACTCCGCTTCGGTGTGTTGACCGCCTTTGAAGTGGCCGCCTGAAGGCAGGGGTAAAAAGTTCGCGTACGGACGTTCGACGATGCGCAAGCCGTGGCTTGCCAAGCGAAGGTCGCGTATCACCTTCGGATTCAGCAGGCTCACCGTATAGCTCGCGACGGAATTCCGGAAGCCGGGATGAAATTCTTCGGTGACGGCGGCGCCACCGACGATGTCACGTCGTTCAAGAATGCGCACCGAGAGCCCTGCCGCGGCCAGGTACGCGGCACACACCAAGCCGTTGTGCCCGCCGCCCAAAATCAAAATGTCGCTATGTGTGCTCGTCGCCATGAAGTTCCGCCGCCTGTTTCCGGATTATGCAGTGCCGTCGGCTGGTTATCATGGGTGACGCCAGAAATCCGCCATGCCATGCACGTGTCGACCGAACTCAACGCTGCCATAGAGACCACGTGCAAACGCGTTGTGGCGGCATGTGAACGGGCGTCGATCCCATTGGACCCGACCGCCATCGCCAAGCTTGCGCAAATCGCCCGGGTCAGTGATTTCGCCATGGACGTTTTTGAACGCCGCCCGGAGGTGTTGCAACATTTGTTGGCCGACGATGGTGCCGCGGCCTTTGAGTTCGCTGCAGAAGAAGCGGCTGACACCGGCGCCGTACAAATCGGTTTGCGTCGGCTGCGACAAAACGAATCCGTGCGTCTGATCTGGCGCGACGTGTTTGCCTTGGACGACACGGTTGTCACACTGCGCGAAAGTACCCGGTTGGCCGAGCGCTGCATGGCCATCGCCTTGGCGCATCTGGAATCGGTCATGGCGTCGCGACACGGTCTGGTGCGGACACCTGCAGGCGACGTGGTACGCCTAGTGGTGTTCGGCCTTGGCAAGCTCGGCGGCGGCGAACTCAATTTCTCTTCCGACATCGATATCGTCTTCGGCTATGAAGCGGAAGGGGAGAGTGACGGCCCAAGACCTTTGTCGGCCGAGCAGTATTTCGCGCGACTTGGCCAGCAGTTTTCGAAGTTGCTCGACGAGATTACGCCGGAGGGTTTCAGCCATCGCGTGGACTTGCGGCTGCGTCCTTACGGCAACGCCGGTCGCGTCGCTTGGTCGTTCGGTGCGCTAGAGCAATATTTCCAGCGCGAAGGGCGCGATTGGGAGCGCTACGCCTGGCTGAAGGCGCGCGCCGTGGTGGGCGATCTCGAAGCCGGTGCGCGTTTCTCGCGTTTGCTGCGGCCCTTCGTCTATCGACGTTATCTCGACTACGGCGCTATCGATGGTCTGCGCGAAATGAAGGCGATGATCAACGCCGAAGTCGCGCGCAAGGAAATGGCTGATGATGTGAAACGCGGGCCCGGCGGCATCCGTGAAGTCGAGTTCTTTGCGCAAGTACTGCAGATCATTCGCGGCGGACGAACGCCCGCGTTGCAACAGCGAGGATTCATGACCGCCTTGGCGGCTTTGAAGAACGCCGGCTTGGTTGCCACAGATGATGCTGCGGAGATGCTTGCCGCCTATTTGTTTTTACGTAAGGTCGAGAACCGCATCCAAATGCGGAACGACGCGCAAGTGCATGCCTTGCCGGAAGACGCCGCGGGTCGTTACCGTCTCGCAACCGGCTTGAATTTCAACGACACCGAACAGTTCGAGATGGCACTAGCGGACGCACGCGCGGTCATTAGCAAACATTTCTCAGGATTGCTCGGGACCCGCAAAAAAGCCGAGGATGCCGGTGATATCTCGACCTATTGGCGGGAGCTGCCGGATGACGGTGACGCCGCCGTTCTGGCTGCCGCGGGCTTTGCGGATGCAGACGCCGCCGATGACGCCCTGCGCAGGTTCGCGCAATCCCTCGGCGTCAAGACCGCCACGGCCCAAAGCCGTAGCCGGTTGGATCGCGTCATGCCCGCCCTCATTGAAGCCAGCGCCGCGGCAACGGCCCCTGATGTTGCGCTGACGCGAATGATCACCTTGCTAGGCAACATCTTGCGTCGCAGCAGTTATCTCGCCTTGTTGGACGAGCAACCGGCGGCACTGCAAAGACTGGTAGACATCCTGGGGCGGAGCGCGTTGCTCGGCGAACGCTTGGCGAATTTTCCGATTCTGCTCGACGAATTGTTGGACGCGCGCGCGGCGGACGAGTTTCCTACGCGCGACGAGCTGGTGGCACAGTGCCTCGCGCAGGTCGCGGCGCATCCGGATGACACGGAGCGCGCACTGGCAGACCTCAACGAGCTTCGTCAGATGTTGAGCTTTCGCATTGCGCTGGCCACGCTCGATGGACGACTGACGGCGAGCCATGCCAGTCAAGCCTTGGCGTGGATTGCCGATGCGGTGCTGGAAGTCGTCGTCGTCCTGGCACAGCAAGACATGGCGCGCATGCATGGCACGGTGGCCAGCGGTGAGTTCGTGGTGATCGGCTATGGCAGTGTCGGCGGCGAAGAGTTGGCATTCGGTTCCGACCTGGATTTGGTGTTCTTGTATGACGCGGCGGCCGACGCGCAATCGAACGGCACGCGTCCGCTGGATGCTGCGCGATGGTATGCACGGCTCGCCCAAAAAATCGTCAGCTTGTTGCAAACACCGACTGCAGCGGGACGTCTCTATGACGTGGATGTCCGTCTGCGTCCCGATGGTGCCAAAGGCTTGTTGGTTTCCACTATGTCGAGTTACACGGAGTATCAAGCCCAGCGTGCTTGGACTTGGGAGCATCAAGCCTTGGTGCGCGCTCGCGCGTTGACCGGCACGCCCGGCTTGCGCGCACGCTTCGACCAGGTGCGTGCCGACATCCTCCGGCAATCGCGCGACGCATCAAAGGTGATGCAGGACGTCGCGCAGATGCGTTCGCGCATGCGCGCCGAATTGGATCGTTCGCGCGGCGCCCTGTTTGATTTGAAGCAAGGCGAAGGCGGACTGGTCGACATTGAATTCATCCTGCAGGCGCTGGTGCTGGTTCACGCCGGGCATAAGCCGGCGCTCACTGGTTGGACGCGCAGCACCGCGTTGATTTCGGCCTTGTCGGACATCGGCGCGTTGGATGCTTGCGGCACGCATCTGAAAGAAGCGCATGACATTCTTTCGACGCGTGCACTGCAATGCATGCTCGACCGTCGCAAACGGATCGTGAGCGAAGACGACGCGCTGCAACGCGCACGTGACATCGTCAGACAGACGTGGGCGCGGGTGTTTGAAGAGGTAAACCCAGAAAACGGCTGATTTCGGCCGCGACCCGTGCCGATTCGCGTAGCGGTGTGATGTTCAGCGAAAGTGCACTCCCCAGCGGACGCACGCGCTGCATGTCCACCAACGAGGTGACGAAGTCGGCTACGCGTCCATGACGTCCGTTACTCGGAATGAACTCTACCGGCGCCGATGTGGCACAGCTTTCCGACAGCATGTTGACTGAATCGGCGGTGCACACAATGTGGTCCGCACAGGCGAGAAGAGACGCGTAGGGATTGGCCCCGTCCTTCGGCGAGGTCCATGCTTGCGCCGCCTCCCGCTTGGCGATCGTTTGAATTGGTTCTAACCACTCCATCGGCGTGCGTGGCGACGTGCAAATGTAGAGTTCGCCATCCATCGAGATGCGGATTTGCTTGATCGCCTGCATCACGTCCGACAGTTCGAACGGCGTATCCGTGGTGGGGCCGCCGACCAACAGCGCGCACAGCGACCCACCACTACATATCGACGCCGGTGCCGAATCCCGGTGGGCTTGCAGCCAGGCGTCGTCAATGGCGTTCAAGCTGCCAAGCATGACAATCACGTTGTCGCCGCGGCAGTTGTCGTGCGCAGGTACCACAACAAGGTCCCAGTGACGCGGGTCAATGCGCGGATCCAGAATCTGGATGCTGCAAACACGTTCGCTACGCAACAATCGCGTTGCCAACGCCGCTTGCCGCCCACAGCCAATGGCGAGGCAACGTTGATCGGTCGGCAGCGCCGCCAGTGCGGATCCGAAGGCGCGGCGTGCGCCCGGCAATCGTCGCGGCGCAAGCCAGCGCCAGGGCGCATGGCTATCCAATTGCAGCGAGGTTGAAACCGGGCTCAACCAATGCGCAAGCGCCTCCGCTTGGCGCACATTGCCAGCGCGGCCGTCATGCAAGGCGAAACAGGGAAGGAACTGAGACATGCGCGACCACAATACTGTGATTTCCCCTTGTTTTCCCGTCGTCGAAGCTACACTTGTTCAAGGTATCAATCATTCCGGAAGGAAACATGACATTCAACGCATTGGACGCAACCGCTTTGGCGCAGCTTTTCACCGAAGCGCGTACCCACAACAAGCTCGACGGCGAGATCACTGACGCGCAGCTGCAAGAGATCTACGAACTCACAAAATTCGGACCGACAGCGGCGAACGGCTCTCCGGCCCGATTCGTTTTCGTGAAATCGGCGGAGGCGAAAAAGCTGCTCGAACCGGCATTGGACGAAGGCAATCGTGAAAAGACCATGGCATCGCCGGTGACGGTCATTGCCGCATATGACATGGACTTTCATGAAAAGCTGCCGCAGTTGTTCCCCCATACCAATGCCAAGGCGTGGTTTGAAGGCGAGCGCGACAACCGGTTCATCCCGGCATTTCGCAACGGCACGCTGCAGGCCGGCTACTTCATAATGGCGGCGCGCGCGATGGGCTTGGATTGCGGCCCGATGTCAGGCTTCAACAATGCGATGGTGGACGAAGCCTTCTTCAAAGGCACGCACATCCGCTCGAACTTCCTGATCAATTTGGGTAAGGGCGATCCGTCAGCGATCTTCGCCCGTTCACCGCGGTTGCGTTTTGACGAGGCGTGCAAAATCGCATGAGTACGCGCGTGCTGCGACCCGGCGGAGAGCGTGGACGGGTGTCCGCCGGTTGGCTGGATAGCCGGCACACTTTTTCATTCGGGCATTACTACGACCCGGCATGGATGGGGTTCGGTCCCTTGCGCGTGATCAATGAAGATCGGGTCCAGCCCGGCAAGGGTTTTCAAACCCATGGCCACGCCAACATGGAAATCCTGAGCTTCGTGCTCGAAGGTCAATTGGCCCATGCCGACACCCTCGGCACCCGAATCGATTTGTCAGCGGGTGATGTGCAATGCATGAGTGCCGGCGCCGGCATCGAGCACAGTGAATTCAACGGGTCGGACACCGAATCGGTGCATTTTTTGCAGGTGTGGATCCAGCCCGATCGTGTGAATGCCACGCCGAGACACGCCCAGGCGCGCTTTGTGCCCGAGGTCACGGGTCAATGGTTGCTGGTGGCGTCGCCCGAGGGCCGTGACGGCAGTCTGCCGATCCGCCAAGACGCCAATGTTCTACGCGCCGCCGTAGACGCCGGTGCGTCGCTGGCCTACACGGCCGCTGCCAATCGCAAACTTTGGGTACAAGTCACTCGTGGCAGTCTCACCGTGGACGGTACGCCCTTGCAGGCAGGCGACGGCCTTGGTATCGACGGTGCGGACGACATTCTTGCGTTCATCTCGGATACGCATGCCGAACTGATCCTGTTCGACATGCCGTCCTGATAAAATAGCGTTTTCGAGCACAGTCTGATCCCCATGTCCGAATCGAACGCCACATCGAATCCGCAAGCGCCGCGAGTGCATGAAGTCAGACGCGCCGATTTGCCGCTCAGCTGCCCGATGCCGGAAATGGCTTTGTGGAACGCACACCCGCGCGTCTACCTGCCGATCGAGGCCGATGGCGGCGAAGTCAGCTGTCCCTACTGCGGCGCGCAATACAAGTTGATTGACTGACACGCGCGCTTGAACGCACGCCAGCAGCCACTCCGTGTTTTGCAGTTGCTGCCCGCGCTTGATGCCGGGGGCGTGGAAAAATCAACGCTGGAAATTGCCGCCGCGCTGATCGCCGCTGGGCATGAAGCCACGGTCGTTTCCGCCGGTGGGCGGATGGTCACAGGGCTAGAGGCGCTTGGCGCCCGTCACATCACCTTGGACATTGGCAGGAAGTCGCTTGCCGTACTGCGGCATGTGCGCACTTTGCGTCAATTGTTTGCCGACTACGACATCGTTCACGCGCGCTCACGCATTCCGGCCTGGTTGGCATGGCTGGCGCTGCGCGGTATGAAGACGCCGCCCCATTTCGTCACCACCGTCCACGGACTCAACTCGCCCTCCCGATACAGCCGGATCATGACCGCCGGCGAGCGGGTCATTTGTGTATCGAATGCGGTGAAGGCTTACGTGTTGCAGCACTATCCGCAGACAGACGCGCGCAAGTTGGTCGTGATTCCAAGAGGCATCAGTGTGGCGGCCTTCCCGCGCCGAGCCGCGACAGACCGCAATGCGCGCGCGCGATTCTCCGGATGCTGGCCACGCTTGGCACAGGCCGGACCGCTCATCTTGATGCCGGGTCGCGGCACCCGATTGAAGGGCCACGAAGATGCGATCCGATTGGTTCAACACCTGAAAGCCGACAACTTACACGCCGTGTTGTGGATGCCTGGCGCAGAAGATCCGAAAAGGGCAGGCTACATCGCAGAGCTGGAAACACTGGCTGCAACACTCGGCGTGGCAGAGCAAGTGATCATCACGCCACCGGTAGCTGATGTCGCGGATGCCTATGCCGCCAGTGATCTGGTCTTGCAACTGTCTCGCAAGCCCGAGAGTTTCGGCCGAACCGTGGTCGAAGCGTTGAGCGTGGGTGTGCCGGTGCTCGGCTGGGATCATGGTGGTGTCGGCGAAATCTTTCAGTCGATCTTCCCCGAAGGTGCCGTGCCTTGCTTCGCGACAGACGTGCTCACGCACAAGGCCTTGTCATTCTTGAAGGCGCCGCCGCAACCCCCTGCATCGATTCCTTACAATCTCGGATCCATGCAGAGTGCTACGCTCGAAGTGTATGACGACCTCCAACACACAAACTGATCTGCAATCAACCGGATGGCGCTGGGCGCCATGGTGGGTCCTGGCCTACGTGGCGTTGCTGCCTGCGCCGGGTGTGGCGGAAGCCGTGCTCACGCTGGGCGCATTGTTCACGATCTTCCGCCTGTCACTGGTGCGATTCCGCGGCGGATCCCAGCTGCTCAGTGCGCCCGCTTGGGCGTTGACCACCACATTGTTCTTTGCCTATTGGACGCCGCAATTGATCGCGTCGGTGGATGCCAGTGATCATGTTCATGCGCTCAAGCGCACCTTTGCCGGCCTGCGTTACCTCCCATTCCTATGGCTAGCTGCCATTGCAGTGGCCGACAAGCGATTGCGGACAACGACATTCACCGGGATCGGGATCCTCGTCATCGTGTGGAGTGTGGACGCGTTGATTCAAGCCTTGCTGGGTGAAAGTCCGGGTTATCGCGCGTTGAACGCCTTGAAGGTGTTGATCGAACACAAGCCGATGTGTACCGATGCCGAAATCGCGGCCGCCGATCGCATCGGTGGCGTACTCGGACCCTGCAATCTGAAGCTCGGCATTGTCTTGGCCAGTCTGTCGCCTTTTGCCTTGCACCTTGCACACCAACGCGCGCGCGTGCCCGGATGGTTCTTGACGGCCGCGCTATTGGGCATCGCCATCTTGTTGGCCGGTTCTCGCGCCTCATGGATCACATTCGGTTTGGTCCTGTTGTTGTCTGGCTGGCGCATTTTGGGCTGGAAGGGATTGACCGCCACCTTCGCGCTCGGCGTGTTGGCACTGTTCGTCTTGAGCCAAACCGTGCCGCAAGTGGCACAACGCATCGAGCGCACGCGGTCTGCGGTCACGCTGAGCGAAGAAGGTGTGGACCACGCATTGGCAGGACGCGCTCGCATTTGGGGCGCGGCCGAATGCATGATCGAATCGCATCCTGTGAACGGCGTCGGTCCGCGCGACTTCCGCAAAGCATTTCCGGCATGCGATCCCGAGCCCGGTGTGAAACCCGCATGGGGTCAAGGGCCGGCACTGCACGCCCATCAATGGGTCTTGGAAGTGTTGAGCGAAACCGGCGTGATCGGTTTGTTGCTATGGCTGTCGGGCATCGCACTGGCATGGCGGGCATGGCGCTTCGCGCAGGCCGATGCGCGTGAGCACGCGTGCCCTGCGATGTGGGCCGTCGTAGTGACGTTCTTTCCGTTGAATACCCACTTGGCGTTCTATTCGGCGTTTTGGGGCGGCATCGCCTTGTTGCTGGTCGCCCTCTACGCCGGCAGTTTGCTGGCCAAGGATGAACTCGCCGAATGAGCGCTTCGCAGCCGATGTTGAGTGGCGTCGTCACGACCTTCAACAACGCGGAAACGCTGGATCGCTGCTTGGCGAGCATGGCGTTTTGCGATGAATTGGTGGTGCTGGATTCGGGTTCGACCGATGGCAGTCAAGCCATTGCCGAGGCGCACCATGCAAAGCTGTTTATTGAAGTTTTCAAAGGCTACGGGCCGCAGAAGCAATCCGCTATCGACAAATGCGTCGGTGAGTGGATTTTGCTATTGGATGCGGATGAGTTTTTGGCGCCGGGCGCTGCCGAGGTCATTCGGGATCGTCTGGCGGCACCGGATGCCGAGGGCTATCGTCTGTCTCGCGACGAATGGCTGTTTTGGCGGTGGCCCGCACCGGGGACACGTGGCAACCGGCAACTCAGGTTGTTCAACAAATCGGCCGGTGCGATGAATGCCGTTCCGGTGCATGCTGCACCCGAGGTCAACGGGCAAGTTCGTGATCTGGACGCGCGATTCATGCATTTCGGCGAGCCGGAGTTGGCAGTGCGCGTGGAAAAAATCAATCGCTATTCATCCGGATTGGTCGCGCATTCGGCACGCAAACAAAAACGTTTCATGGCCGCGCGTCTGATCTTCTATCCGTGGATCGCGTTCCTGAAAATGTATATCGGAAAGCGCTACTTCTTAAACGGTTGGGCGGGATTTTTTGCCGCACGCACCCACGCTTTCTATGCGTTCTTGAAGTACGCCAAGGTCCATGAAGCCCGGCAAAAATCCGCGCGCGATCAGGCGCTGTAACGCGACACACCATCCGGTTGCCGTTTGAATCGGCGATGGATCCATAAATATTGTGTTGGCGCCTCGCGCACCATGGCTTCGATCGCGGCATTGACCCGGGCGGTGTCTTCGACAACATCCTCGCTCGGGAAGTTCGCCAGCGGCGGTGCAATCCGCAATACATAGCGGTCGCCTTCACGGCGATGAAAAAACGGCACTACCGCACACCCGCTGATTTTCGCGAACTGGTGCGTGGCGGTAATGGTGGCGGCAGGCACACCGAAAAACGGCACAAACACCGTCTCTTTGCCGCGCATGTCCTGGTCGGGGGCATACCAAAGGAATCCGCCCTTTTTCAGATGGCGTAGTGCCGCGCGCGTTTCATGGTTGCCGAACATATGCGAGGCATAGCGAAGCCGTCCTTCCATCACGGCGCGCTCCATCAACGGATTGCGATAGGGGCGATACATGCCGGCCAAAGCAACGTGATCACACAACAGTCGTCCGCACATTTCCAAGGTCATGAAATGGCCAGAAATCAGCAACACGCCTTTGCCTTGCGCTTGCAAAGCCTTGAGGTGCTCCAAGCCTTCAATCGTCACGGTGCGTTTGAAGCGTTCCGCATCGCCCCACCAGGCGCGGGCAAATTCGAACAGACCGATACCGAGATCGCGAAAACTTTCACGCACCAGTGCGTCGCGCTCACTCGCTGCAAGATTCGGGAAACACAACGCAATGTTGATCTCGGCCGCACGGCGGCGGGCGGGCATCAGGTGAAAGGCCAAGGTGCCCACTAAGGCGCCGAGCGCCTTTTGGAGCGGCCAAGACATCCGGCCGCAGCCTCTGAGCATCGCAAGGCCGAACCAAGCGGGTAACAAATGCAATGGCAGTTGGGTGTCCGGCAGATCGGTCATGCTTGAAAGTCTAATTTGCATTTCGCACGCCGTGGTGACGAGCCGGTTGTTATCCTTGTGCGATGAGCCGGGATCCCATCGAACGTGTCCTTCGGGCCGCGTATTCCGTGGTCTTGGTGGTGCTGTTGCCGATCACGCTCTATCACTTGGTGTGGCGCGGTTTTCGTCAGCCGGCTTACTTCCAACGCTGGGGTGAACGCTATGCGCGTTACCCGACAACCGTGTCGCCTGCGCCGATATGGGTTCATGCGGTTTCTGTGGGTGAAGTCAATGCCATTGCGCCGTTGGTGCAAAAGCTGCTGGATCGCACGGATGCACAACGCATCGTCATCACCACGATCACGCCGACCGGTTCGGCTCGGGTCAAAGCCCTGTGGGGCGATCGTGTCGAACACGTCTACTTGCCCTACGACCTCAAACGTTTCATGCGTCGCTTCCTCGCGCATTTCAATCCGTCCGTGGGATTGATTGTGGAAACCGAGCTCTGGCCGAACATGTTGTTCGCGTGCCGCGATGCCGCCGTGCCGGTTTGCATCTTGAACGCACGCCTGTCTGCACGTTCATTGCGCGGATATCAGGTCTTGGACGCCTTGGTGCGTCGCGCGCTGGCAACGGTGAGTCGTGTCTGCGCGCAATCACGCACGGACGGCGAGCGCTTCTTCCATCTCGGCGCGCGACGCGACGCCGTGGTCGTCACCGGAAACTTGAAATTCGACGTCAATCCGCCGGAGAACGCCGACGCCCTGCGGCAGATCTTTCTCCATCACGCCGGCCAGCGGCCGGTGTGGATTGCGGCGAGCACCCATGCCGATGAAGAAACAATCGTCATCTCCGCGCACCGCAAGTTGCGTCAGCGTTGGCCTGATGCGTTGCTGATTTGGGCGCCCCGCCATCCCGAACGTTTCAAAAGCGTGGCGGAGCAAGCACGTGCACAGGGCTTACGCGTTTCAACGCGCAGCGCGAACGAATGGCCGGAACAAAAGGACGCCGTATTCGTGTTGGACACCTTGGGTGAGCTGGGCCGGTTCTATGCTGCTGCCGATGTGGCCTTTGTCGGCGGTAGCTTGCAGCCCATCGGCGGGCACAACATGCTTGAGCCGGCCATCATCGGCACGCCGATCATCACCGGGCCGCACCTGTTCAATTTCAGCGACATCAGTCAGCGCATGCGCGAGGCGGATGCCATGATCGTTGCAGAAGATGTCGCCGGTTTCGAAGCGGCGTTGATGCGTTTGTTTGCCTCGCCGGAAGAACGCACGCGTATGAAAAACGCCGCGCATGCACTGGTGGTGCAAGGACGCGGCGCTTTGGCCAATACCTTGGAAGCGATTAATTCTTTTTTGCCTTCGAGTTCGTAGCAGCCGGTGCCATCTTGCCGACTTTTTCGGCCGGGACGGTCAACATGCGATTCACGTCGGCCAAATCATCCACATTCAAAGTGCCTGCGGATTGTTCAAGCACCAAACGTGACTGCAGGAAGTTGTACTTGGCCTGCGAGTACGCTTGTTTTGCGTTGAACAGATTCTGTTGGTTGATCAGCACGTCAATGACCGTGCGAGTACCGACTTCCAAACCCACCAACGAGGCATCGTAAGCCGCTTGCGCCGATTCCAACGCCGAGCGGCGTGCTTCGACCGAGCTGATGCCGGCCACCAGGCCTTGGTAGGCGGCACGCGTATTGCGTTCCAAACCGCGACGCGTGGCTTCCATCTGATCTTGCGCACCATCACGCTGGGCGATCGCTTGGCGGACCTGCGACGCCGTGGCGCCGCCGTTGAAAATCGGCACGCTCAATTGCAGACCGACCGACGGGCCGTCGTTCATGCCATCGGTGCTGCGCGATGTGCCCGCCGACTTGCTCGTCGTCCAGCTCTTGCGCACGTCGTAACCGGCACTTGCGTACAAACGCGGCAGGTAGCCCGCGCGTGCGCTGGCAATGCCTTCTTCCGCCGCTTCAACATTGAACTTTTGCGCCGCCAAGGTCGGGTTGTTCTCAAAGGCGCGTTGCACCCACGCTTCGACCGGGCCTTCTGCCGGCAGCGACGGCTTGAAGTTGTCCGGCAATGCCATCAGGTTGCTGACCGGTGCGCCGGTGATTTCACGCAGCGCTTGGTAGGCATCGTCCACGGCGTTGCGCGCCAGAATGGTGTTGGCGCGTGCGTCGTCATATTGCGCGCGAGCTTCGTGCACGTCGGTAATCGGGGCGAGGCCGACTTCCAAGCGTTTAGAGGCGAAGTCGAATTGTTTTTTCAGCGCGGTTTCGCGCGAATCGGCCGCGTTCAAGGTTTCCAATGCGATCAGCACATTGAAATACGCCTGCGACGTCCGCGTGATGAGCGTGTCGCCCGCGGCATTCAACGTCATGTCGCTGGCTTTGCCGCTCGCGCGTGCGCTGCGCAGGCGTGCATTGGCCGCCGGGTCGAAAACCATTTGGCTCAAGCTGATGCCGGAGCTCAGAGAGCGCGAGTTGGTCGTCGAGTTGCCGTTCACGGTGATCGGCAAGCCGGTGTTGGGATCAATGGTCGTGGTCGTGCCGGAATCCGACTTCGAGGACGACGCGCTACCGGTCACCGAGCCGCTGATTTGCGGCAACATGGCGGCGCGCGCCTGCACGGCATTTTCTTTGACGGCGCGATTGTTGGCTTCGGCACCGGCGAAAGTCGGATCCGAGTTGCGGGCGAGGTTGTAGGCCTGAAGCAAGTCATCCGCGTGGGCGAAGCCCGGTGCGAATGCGATTGCGATGGCTAGGGTCAGGCTGCTGCGGCGCATGCAAAGTCCTCGAATCAAAATTTGAAAGTGGGCGCGGGTGCGGCGCCCCTCAGGTAGGGGAGATCTGTTTCGAACATCGAATCCGTTTTGCCGTCCGCGTGGCGCACGACGGCTTCCATCACCGGAGACTGCCCTTGAATGACAAACAGACGACCAGTCGGTGCCAGCCATTCTTGGAAGTGTGCCGGCAGATCGTTGACTGCACCGGATACGCACACGACATCGAAGGTCTTGTCGGTTTTCCAAGACATGGCATCGGCTTCGATCACGTCGACATTGTTTGAACCGTTCGCGGTCAGGTTCTCACGCGCGCGCGAGGCAAGGTCGCCGTCGATTTCGAGGCTGGTGACATGGGCAGACAGGCGCGCCAAGCAGGCTGCCAGGTAGCCCGAACCCGCGCCGATCTCAAGGACGCGCTCATGCGCCTGCGGCAGCAGCGCTTGCAAGGTGCGGCCTTCGATCACCGGCTTCATCATGAATTCGCCGCCGCCCAAGGGCAGTGCCGTGTCGGCATAGGCATGCGCGCGCTGGGCTTCGGGCACAAAGGCTTCGCGCGGTACAGCATTCAAAGTTTCGAGCACGCGCATGTCGACCACTTCCCAGGGGCGAACCTGTTGCTCAACCATGTTTTCGCGAAGCTGGCGGAAATCGATCGTCATGTGGAGTCCGAAATGCGAGGGGACACAATTTTAACGCGTTGGGTCCAATTTCGATGACAAGGGTGGCAGATGGCATTCACCTACCCGAGTGCCGGAAGTCACCAGACCAGAGTCATGGCTGCGCCTACCTGCCCGAAACGGTGGGTCCACCGTCGAATCATGGCAAAATGGCGGCTTGAAGCGGGGGTACCGCGTACGCGGTTGAGACATACCCTTTGAACCTGATCCGGGTGATGCCGGCGGAGGGAAGCTTATAGGTCGGCTCGTGCCACCGCTTCGTCTTGATCCCGCAAAAGGACGAATGCCATGAATGCCGTACCCAATGAATTGATTCGCCAGACCGAGGAACTGTCGGAAACGGTCACCCGACCCATTCCCGGTTCCTGCAAGATCCATGTGCAGGGGTCGCGCGAGGACATTCGTGTCCCGATGCGGGAAATCAGCTTGACGACCACGCCGACCTTGTTCGGCGGCGAAGCCAATGCGCCGGTGACGGTGTATGACACCTCAGGCCCGTACTCAGACCCCGCGGTGCGCATTGATTTGGCGGCCGGCTTGGCGCCGTTGCGCCAAGCGTGGATCGAGGAACGCGGCGACACGGTGCAATTGGCAGGCATCACGTCGCGTTTCGGGCAAGCCCGCGAGCACGATGCGAAGTTGGATCACGTCCGTTTTCCGAATCGCAAGGCGCCGCGTTGCGCCGCGTCGGGTGCCAATGTCAGCCAGATGCACTACGCGCGCCGCGGCATCGTCACGCCGGAAATGGAATTTGTCGCGATTCGCGAGAACCAACGTTTGGAAGCGGTACGCGAAGCACATTTGTTGAACCAGCATCCGGGACATTCGTTCGGTGCCAACATCCAAAAGTTGATCACCCCGGAATTCGTGCGCGACGAAATCGCCCGCGGCCGCGCGATCTTGCCGAATAACATCAACCACCCGGAAAGCGAGCCGATGATCATCGGTCGCAACTTCCTGACCAAGATCAACGCCAATATCGGCAACAGTGCGGTCAGCTCGGGCATTGCCGAAGAAGTTGAAAAGCTGGTGTACGCGATTCGTTGGGGCGCGGACACGGTGATGGACCTTTCCACCGGCAAACATATTCACGAAACCCGTGAATGGATTCTGCGCAATTCACCGGTGCCGATCGGCACTGTGCCGATCTACCAAGCCTTGGAAAAGGTCGATGGTCGTGCCGAAGAATTGAATTGGGAGATTTTCCGCGACACCTTGATTGAGCAAGCCGAGCAAGGGGTGGACTACTTCACCATCCACGCGGGTGTGTTGCTGCGGCACGTACCGCTGACGGCAAAACGCGTGACCGGCATCGTGTCACGCGGCGGTTCGATCATGGCCAAGTGGTGCCTTGCGCACCACAAGGAAAATTTCCTCTACACCCACTTCGAAGACATTTGCGACATCATGAAGGCCTATGACGTCGCCTTCTCTCTCGGAGACGGTTTGCGTCCGGGTTGCTTGGCCGACGCCAATGACGCCGCGCAATTCGGCGAACTCGAAGCCTTGGGCGAACTGACCAAGATTGCCTGGAAACATGATGTCCAAACGATGATCGAAGGGCCCGGCCACGTGCCGATGCAGTTGATCAAAGAAAACATGGACAAGCAGCTTGCCGAATGTGGCGAAGCGCCGTTCTATACGCTTGGCCCGCTGACCACGGATATCGCGCCCGGCTACGATCACATCACCTCCGCCATCGGCGCCGCCATGATCGGTTGGTACGGCACCGCGATGCTTTGCTACGTAACCCCGAAAGAGCACTTGGGATTGCCGAACCGCGAAGACGTCCGTGAAGGCATCATGGCGTACAAAATCGCTGCGCATGCGGCCGATCTCGCCAAAGGCCACCCGGGTGCGCAAGTGCGCGACAACGCGCTTTCCAAGGCGCGCTTCGAGTTCCGCTGGCAGGATCAGTTCCATCTGGGGCTCGATCCCGAGCGCGCCATGGAATATCACGATGAGACGATGCCGAAAGAGGCGCACAAGTCGGCGCATTTCTGCAGCATGTGCGGCCCGCATTTTTGTTCGATGCGCATTACCCAGGACGTGCGCGATTACGCGGCCGAGCAGGGCATCAGCGAAGAAGAGGCCTTGAAGGCGGGGATGGCGGCGAAATCGGAAGAGTTCCGCGAAGCGGGCGCGCAGGTTTACCATCAAGAGTGAGTTCGCCGGACATCACGCGATGCAGCACTTGAAACGACAAGCCACGGGGTTGCGCGACTTCATCGGATGGATTCGCCATGAGCCGAGCCGTTTGTTATTGGCGGCGCAATTTCTGGCGGTGTTGCTTTATCCGCTGGCGGGCGGCAATCGGGTCGGCCACGTCATCACCAGCATCATCAGTGTCGGGGTGCTGGGCATTGCCTTGCTGATGGTGCGGCAATCACCGCGCAGTGCCATCTTGGCGGCGGGGCTCTCACTTGCCGGGGTGCTTCTGTGGATTTATCACTCGAGCACCGCCAACGCGACCGCCGGGATCGCTGCCGGCTTGTTTTATGCCGCCGCGTATTTTTATGCGGCGAGCGCGTTGATCGGCTACCTGATGGAGGACGAGCACGCCACCCTGGATGAAATCTGGGCGGCCGCCGCGACATTCATGCTGTTTGTGGAGGGCTATGCGTGGCTGTTCATGTCCATGCAGTTGTTCGACCGTCATGCCTTCATCGGTCCGCCGGACATGCACGGCGTGAAAGGGGCGGAGCTCAGCTGGGTCGCACTCCTTTATCTGTCGGGCACGAATTTTTCAGCCACCGGCATCGGCGACATCCTTCCGCAGTCGCCCATGGCCCGAATGGTGGTCATCATCCAGCAGTGGAACGGGGTGATGTACCTCGCCGTGGTGCTGGCACGTTTGGCCGGCTTGATCCGGCGCAAGGACCTCGGCGGCGGCAAAGGCTAAAATCGAACGCGAAACCCACGATTTGCCTTCGAGATGAAACTGACCGCGCCCTTCATTCAACTACCGCTGCTGTTCGACGCGCAGCGTTTGGCCGACGAAATCCACGCGTTGGGCGAAACCCCTTGGCGTGATCATCCGGCAAAATTTCCGGGAAACAGCATGCTGCCGCTGGTCGCGGCGAACGGCAATCCGGCCGATGAAAGCTTTGCCGGGCGCATGGCGCCGACGCCTGAGCTCGAGGCCTGTCCGTACCTCATGCAAGTCATGGAAAGTTTCGGGGCGACCTTGGGGCGCAGTCGGTTGATGCGTTTGGAGGGCCAGGCGGAAGTCACGCCGCATACCGACCAGGGCTATTACTGGGCGGAGCGCGTGCGCATCCACGTACCGATCGTGACGCAGCCCACTGTGCGCTTCGAGTGTGGCGATGCCGCCATCAACATGGCTGCCGGCGAATGCTGGATCTTCGACACTTGGCGCAACCACCGAGTGCTGAACGACTCAAGCCTCAGACGCGTCCATTTGGTTGCCGACTCCGTGGGCGGCGGTCGCTTTTGGCACATGGTTGCGCAAGGCCGTCCACACGGCGTGCCTGCGCCGGGTTTCCAACCGCGCACTATCGCCTTCGATCCGAACAAGCGCGCGCAATTGGATTGTGAACACTTCAATCTCCCCAAGGTCATGACCCCGTGGGAGATCCGTTGTCATTTCGAAGATCTGTTCAACGACACGCCGGAACAACCCGGTCGTGCCGAAGCCCTGATGCAAAGCCGCCAATTCATTCGCGACTGGCATGGACTTTGGTCGCGCTATGGCGACTCGGGCGAAGGAATCGACGCTTACCGCAACGCCCTGCAACGTTTTATCGAAGCGTTACCGGCAAATGTGGAGGGCATTCTGCTCGCCAACCAAACGCAATGGTTCACCGGCATGACGGCTTGGATAGCAAAACCCGCGCTCGGACGCTGAGGTGCGCGGCTGATTCATGCAGGTGAACCTCCGGCAACTGTTCAGCCGCCGAGTCGAAACGTTCATGCGCGACTGCGTCCGGTCTTTCTAGACTGGGATCATCAATCGGAGAATGACTATGAAATGCCAACAGTTGCGTTTGCGCGCGATCCTTTTCGCTCTGTTTGCGGCAGCGGTGCTCGCGGCGTGTTCGAGCGGACCTCGGGTGCGGACCGATACCGACCCGGAAGCGAACTTCGGTCGTTACAAGACCTGGGGTTTCTATTCGCCGCTCAGCATGGAAAAAGCCGGCTACAGCAATTGGGTCAGCGAACGAATCAAAACCAACATCCGTCGTGAAATGACGGCGCGCGGCTACGCCTACAGTGAGAAGCCCGATCTGTGGGTGAATTTCCGTGAGCGCAGTGATGTCCGGACCGCCGTTTATCCGGTGACACAGTCGGATGTCCGCTATTTCTACAATCCGCGCGCGCGAGCCTACATCGCGGTGCCGGTCTACTACGACGACTATGCGGTGCATCAGTATGTCGAGGGAACCTTGAGCGTGGATATCGTCGATGCCGCGGCCAATCGCATGGTGTGGACGGCGGATGCCGTCGGACGTTCCATGCAAAAACTGCCGCAAAAACGCGCGCCTGAAATCGATACGGCATTGACGGCAATTTTCATGCACTATCCGTACACGGCAGGTAACGCCCAGCCCATCGCCAAGGACAAGTAATCCATGAAAAAGCCCGTCTTCTACACCAATCCGATGTCGCGCGGTCGAATCACCCGGTGGATGTTGGAGGAGACGGGCCTGGATTACGACACCGTGGTGCTCGACTACGAGACCTCCATGAAGGCTGACGAATATCTCGCCATCAATCCGATGGGGAAGGTGCCGGCGATCGTGCACAACGACCATGTGGTGACAGAGAACTCGGCGATCATTCTCTATTTGGCCGATTTGGTCCCGGAAAAGAAGCTCGCACCGGCGCCGGGTTCGCTGCTGCGCGGTGACTACTATCGGTGGATTGCGTTCCTTTCAGGACCGTTCGAAGCATTCATGACCGCCAAAACCGCGGGCGCGCTGGCCAAGCCCACCGCGGCCGGCTATGGCAACGAAGCAGATTTGTTCAACACACTGGACAGCGCACTCGGCAAAGGAATGTTCTTGGCCGGTGACCACTTCACTGCAGCCGATCTCTACATGGCTGCCTATCTGGGCTTCTATCAACGCTTCAAGTTGTTGCCGGACAAGCCCTTGTATTCGGACTATGTCGCGTTCCATATGTCGCGGCCTGCATGTAATGCCGCACAAGCCAAAGACAACGCATTGATGCCGCAGACATGAAAAAACCGCCGGTGCATGCCGGCGGTTTCGCGTTCAACGAATTTTCGCGCTTTACTTCGCCTTGGCAGCCGCTGCGGTCGCCAGTGCCTCGGTGGTGATGCGAATGTCGATGTTGTCACTCACCGCCGGCACAAACGCGGCAATACCGAAATCACTGCGTTTGATTTGGGTCGTCGCGTCAAAGCCTACGGCCGGCACTTTCATCATCGGGTGTTCGCCGGCGTGATTGAGCGTCGCATCGAGCACCACCGGCTTGGTCACACCTTTGATGGTCAAGTTGCCGTAAATCTTGTACCGGTTGCCGTTGCCTTCGCGCTCGACTTTCGTGCTCTTGAACGATGCCGTCGGATACTTGGCCGCGTCGAAGAAATCCGCACTCATCAAGTGCTTGTCCAGATCCGGCACCCGCGTATCAATCGTGTTGATCGGCATCGTCAACGACACCGAGGCGCGCGTCGGTGCGTCCGGATCGAACTTGAGGACGCCGTCAGTCACGTGAATCGCGGCCGCGGGCGTGGAAAAGCCCATGTGGCGCCAGCGGAAGTCCACTTGAGTGTGGCCCGGGTCGAGCGTGTAAGTGCGTTCAACCGCGCCGGCGTTCAGGGCGAACAAGGACAGCGCAATCAAGGTGCTTTTGAGCAGGGTGTGCTTCATGACAATCTCCTAGATGTTTATTGGGGCATGCGGCCGAATTTCCCCGCGTTGAAGTCGCGGATGGCTTCGGCAATTTCGGCTTGCGAGTTCATGACAAACGGCCCATAGCCGACCACCGGTTCGTCAATGGGTTCTCCTGCCATCAATAGCAGTTTGGGGTTACCGTCCGTGTCAATTCGGACGTCGGTTCCCCCGGTCGACAGGGTGAGCATTTCCTTGGCTTTGACGACTTCGCCATTGACCTTTGCCGAGCCGTCCAGCACCAGTACCAAAGTGGTCCAGCCCTCGGGTTGCGGAAGATGCATGTGGCCGGGAACCATCCGCACGTCGAAAACATTCATCGGCGAAAAGGTGGTTGCCGGACCGGTGGCATCGTCGTAGCGACCGGCGATGACGCGAATTGTGTGTCCACCTTCGACCGTCTTGGCGGGAATGTCCGCGTCGGTAATGCCTTGGTAACCGGGGGCGACCATTTTTGCGCTTTTGGGCAAATTCACCCACAGTTGAACCATCTCGAAATCACCGCCGCGTTGGCTGTAATTGGTTGAATGGAACTCCTCGTGCAAGATGCCGCCGCCGGCTGTCATCCATTGCACATCGCCTTTGCCGATCACGCCGCCGTTGCCGGTGGAGTCGCGATGTTCGACTTCACCCTCGTACACGATGGTCACGGTCTCGAATCCGCGATGCGGGTGCTGTCCAACACCACGGCGATGGTTCGGGCTGGGCTCGAAATAGGCCGGCGCGGCGTAATCCAACATCAAAAACGGGCTGCGCTCGGCGACGTCGGCACCGTTGTAGCCGAACATGCCGTGGACCGGAAAGCCATCGCCGACCCAATGGCGATTGGGGGCCGAATGTTTGCGAATCACCTTTTTCATGGCGTGCTCCTGAGTCATGTCGCACCGGGGCTTCCAGTGCATGACACCTATTCTGGATATGGGACACCGACTGCGGTAGTCTGCAAAAATTGACTTGATCGTTCCACATTCTGAACGCTGGGCGCACAATGCATGACTTGAATGATCTGTACTACTTCGTCCAAGTGGTTGAGCACGGGGGCTTCGCGCCTGCGGGCCGCGCCTTGGGTGAACCCAAATCCAAATTGAGCCGGCGCGTGGCCGGCATGGAAGAGGCGCTGGGCGCGCGTTTGTTGCATCGCTCCACGCGGCAATTCTCAGTGACCGAGCTCGGTCAAAACGTTTACATGCATGCGAAGGCCATGTTGATGGAAGCCGAAGCCGCGTTCGACGTGGTGCAACGCCATCATGCGAAACCCAGAGGCGTGGTTCGCTTGGCGTGTCCGATGGCGTTGCTCGATCAAAGAGTCGGCGGCATGTTGGTGCGCTTCATGCGGCGACACCCGGATGTCGAACTGAGTGTCGATCCCACCCATCGTCGCGTGGATGTGATCGCCGATGGTTTCGATCTTGCCTTGCGCGTCCGACCGCCGCCGTTGGAGGACTCTGAGTTGGTCCTACGTGTGTTGGCGAACGCGACACAGTGTTTGGTCGCCAGCCCCAAATTGTTGGCGAAGGTAGGGACGCCGCGAAAGCCCGGCGAGTTGATGGGATTGCCTTCATTGGAAATGGGCATGCCGCAGAACCAACATGCCTGGCATTTGGTCGGGCCCGGCGACGAACAGGTTGCGATCTTCCATTCGCCGAGGCTCGTCACCCGCGCCATGCTCACGTTGCGCGATGCGGCATTGGAGGGGCTCGGTATCGTGCAATTGCCCACGCTGTTGACCGAGCCGCTGATGAAAGAGGGCAGCTTGGTGCGGGTCTTGCCCGATTGGGCGCCGCTACCGGAAATCGTGCACGCCGTGTATCCCTCGCGCCGCGGGATGCTTCCCGCGGTGCAGGCATTGCTCGATCATTTGAGTGCCGAGTTTGTCGCCCTCGGCAAGGCGCTTTAAGGCAAGCCGGAATCAGAATTTCGGCTTGTCGTCTTCCGGGGTGTCGTTATAGCGGGCTATCGATTCAACGATGATCTTTTTCGCCTCTTCGGCATTGCCCCAGCCGTCGAGCTTCACCCATTTGCCCTTTTCCAGATCTTTGTAGTGTTCGAAAAAGTGACCGATACGCTCCAGCCAATGCTTGCTCACTTGGTCGATATCTTGGATGTGCGCATAGCCGGCGAAGATTTTTTCCACCGGCACGGCCAGAATTTTTTCGTCACTGCCGGCTTCGTCACTCATGCGCAGCACGCCGACCGGACGGACGCGAATCACTGAGCCCGGCACCAACGGCAGAGGCAAAATCACCAAGACATCGGCCGGATCGCCGTCACCGCACAGCGTGTGCGGCACGTAGCCGTAGTTGCAGGGGTAGCGCATCGGGGTCGACAAAATGCGGTCGACGAAAATCGCGCCGGTGGCTTTATCCACCTCGTACTTCACCGGCTCGGCATCCTTCTGGATTTCGATAATGACGTTGAGTTCGTCGGGGGGATTTTTGCCGGTCGGTACGAGATCGAGACCCATGGATCGCTCTGCTTGCTGTGATGAGGGGGCCATTTTACGCCCCTCATTGCTGCATCGCAAAAAAGAACGGCGGCCGAAGCCGCCGTTCACCCTGTTCCCTGACGGGACGGCTATTGAATCGCCACCTCGACGCGGCGGCCCTCGGGGTCGCCCGCAACGCCGCCGGTCGAAACGGCCGGCTTCTCCAGATCCAAACGACCGCTGGCAATGCCGTGCGCTACCAAGGCATCGCGCACCGCTTCCGCACGTTGTTTCGATAGCTCGCTGTTCACGGCCGCGTCGCCGCTGGCATCGTGGAAGCCTGAAATCACCGCGCGGCTCGCAGGCTCAGCTTGCATGGTGGCCAGCAATGCGCGGAAGTTGTCCTCGGCATTTGCGGGCATCTGCGCCGAACCCGTGTCGAAGTACAGCCGTGCATGGCGGGCATCGCTCCCCGGATTCAAATCCCCGCTCGGCATGGACGCCGCAGTGCTGTGCGCGGCACCCGCTGACGTCCCTGCATCGGCCTGTGTTTTTCCGACGGGCAGCAGCGGCACCAACAACAACGCCACGATGTTGATGATTTTGATCAACGGATTGATGGCCGGACCTGCGGTGTCCTTGTAGGGATCACCCACCGTGTCACCGGTGACCGCGGCCTTGTGGGCTTCGGAGCCTTTTCCGCCGAAGTTGCCATCTTCGATGTATTTCTTGGCGTTATCCCATGCACCGCCACCGGTGGTCATCGAGATGGCCACGAAAATGCCGGTCACGATGGTGCCGATCAACAATCCGCCCAAAGCTTCTGCACCAAGCAACATGCCGACAATGATCGGCACGGCGACCGGCAACAGCGACGGCACGATCATTTCCTTGATCGCCGACTTGGTCAGCATGTCGACCGCTTTGTCGTACTGCGGTTTGCCCGTGCCTTGCATGATGCCCGGGATGTCGCGGAACTGACGGCGGACTTCTTCCACCACCGCACCCGCGGCGCGTCCCACCGCTTCCATCGCCATGGCACCGAACAGATAGGGAATCAGGCCGCCGATCAACAGGCCGATGATCACGCGATGGTCGGACAAGTCGAACGCGAAACGCACGCCGGGATGCGCGGTTTGCAGGTTGTGCGTGTAGTCCGCGAACAAGACCAGCGCAGCCAAGGCCGCTGAACCGATGGCGTATCCCTTGGTCACGGCTTTGGTGGTGTTGCCAACGGCATCCAACGGATCGGTGATGGCACGCACTTCACTGGGCAGCTCGCTCATTTCGGCAATACCGCCGGCGTTGTCCGTAATCGGGCCGTAAGCGTCCAGCGCAACGATCATGCCGGCCATGGACAACATGGACGTCGCCGCAATCGCGATGCCGTACAGGCCGCCCAACTTGTAGGCGAACAGAATCGACAAACACACGGCGATCACCGGCAAAGCGGTGGATTTCATCGAAACCCCGAGCCCGGCGATGATGTTGGTGCCGTGACCTGTCGTGGACGCTTGCGCGATATGGCGTACCGGCTTGTATTGCGTGCCGGTGTAGTACTCGGTGATCCAAACAATCACGCCCGTGAGTGCCAGCCCGATCAACGTGCATAAGAAGATGTTGGTCGCGCCGTGGCTGTTGTCTTTCATCATTTGCGCGGTGATGAAGTAAAACGCGATTGCCGCCAACACCGCCGACACAATCACGCCGCGATACAACGCACCCATGATGTTGGGCTTGTCGCCGGAGACTTTCACGAACATCGCGCCGATGATCGATGCGATGATCGACACGCCGCCCAGCACCAACGGATAAATCACCGCGCTGGCGCCGGCGCCTTGGCTCGCCATCAGGCCGCCGAGCAACATGGTCGCAATCAAGGTGACCGCATAGGTCTCGAACAAATCCGCAGCCATGCCGGCGCAATCGCCGACGTTGTCGCCCACGTTGTCCGCAATCACCGCCGGATTACGCGGGTCGTCTTCCGGAATGCCGGCTTCAACTTTGCCCACCAAATCCGCGCCGACGTCGGCGCCCTTGGTGAAGATGCCGCCCCCCAAACGGGCAAAAATCGAAATCAGGCTGGAACCGAACGCCAACCCCACCAAGGCGTGCAGGGTACGCGCCTCATCCACTTTCATCACAGAGGTCATGAACCAGTAGTAGCCTGCGACACCGAGCAAGCCGAGGCCCACAACGAGCATGCCGGTGATGGCGCCGCCCTTGAACGCGACATTCATGGCCGGCCCCATGCCTTGGCGCGCTGCCTCGGCGGTGCGCACATTGGCACGTACCGACACATTCATTCCGATGTAGCCCGCCGCGCCCGATAGCACGGCGCCCAGCAAGAAGCCGACGGCGCTTGCCCAGGACAAAGCAAAGCCCATGACCACGAACAACAAGACGCCGGCAATGGCGATGGTCATGTATTGGCGATTCAAATAGGCGCGCGCACCTTCTTGGATGGCGCCGGCAATTTCCTGCATTCGCGAATTGCCTGCAGGTTGTGCGGTGATCCAGCGTGCTGACACGACGCCGTAAATGATTGCGATCAATGCGCAGACCAGCGCGATGATCGGACCGGAAGAATGCAGCATGAAACCTCCTAGCGTGGATGGACGTGCAACGCTTTGACTATGGCACAGGTCAGCTGACGTTCATGCTGTGCTGCAATAAGACGGATGCGATTCAGTCGACCCGTGCGAGGCTGGCACCAATGAAATCAGCCGGGTGGACACCATGAAATCGATTGCGCTTCTGGCGACGCTGTTTTTGGGCACGTCCGCGCTTGCCGCGGAAGGCAAGCCGGAGATTGTTCGGCCGATGGCCAAGCCCCAAGCCGTAGGACTCAAACACACGGTTCGCACCTTCCCCGAAGCCTGCGCGCGCATCACCGGTGTTTTCACCGGCAAGCCCGCCGATCCCTATAGCTTTGCCATCACCAAGACCGATCCGCGCTGCGCGCCGCGCGCCGAATTGGTCGATGCGAAGAAAGTCGGTGCCGCGACGGGTGCGGGCTGGGTCTTCCACGATTTGGTACAGGTCCCGAGCGCCGCGTGTCCTTCACAGATGGCGACGGTTCGTGTCTGGCGGGACAGCGCCAAACTCGCCCCGCCGAAGTTGGATGCACAAGGGCGCAGCCGTGTTTACGCGGCAGATGCCCAAGCCGCCAAACAACCAGGCGCGGTCAAGTTGCCGCGCTTCGCCGTGGCCATGAGCTTGGAAGGCAAAGCCTGCAAATAAGCCCGCGTCGGACTTAGTCGAAGTGCAATTGCAGATACTTCGGTAAACCGTTGCGTCCATAGGGCGGGTAGGCTTCACCGCGAATCAGCGGCTGCAAATAGCGGCGCGCCGCCTCGGTGATGCCGTATCCATCGGCACTGATGAACTCCGCCGGCATGGTTTTCTCGGCGTTGGCAATGTCCGACAGCGGCGCGGGTCGCACCGTCCAGCGGTAGGGCGTGTCACGTACGCGATGAATCACCGGCATCGTCGCATTCAAGCCTTTCAACGCGTATTGCACCGCTTTGCGGCCAACGGCCCGTGCATGCGCGAGATCGGTTTCGGAAGCCAAATGTCGGGCCGATCGTTGCATGTAGTCCGGCATCGCCCAATGGACTTTGTGTTTCAACACCGCTTGAACCCGCCCGGCCAAATACGGCGCCACGCCGCCCAACTGCGTGTGGCCGAACGAATCGGTGCCGCCGCCGGCATCGGCAACAAAGTCGCCGCTTGCGGTGCGAATGCCTTCACTGGCGACGACCACGCAATAGCCGTTGGACTTCACCACGGCGTCGACCTTGGCGAGGAACGCGTCCTCGTCATAGGCCACTTCCGGAAACAGGATCACTTGTGGCGCATCGCCATCGCGCCGCGCCGCGAGTCCGGCTGCCGCCGCGAGCCAGCCGGCATGCCGACCCATCACCTCATAGACGAACACCCGTGTGGAGGTTTCGGCCATGGCAGCGACATCCAGCGCGCATTCGCGAACCGACACCGCGGTGTACTTGGCGGCAGAACCGAAGCCGGGACAGGAATCGGTCACGGCAAGGTCGTTGTCGATGGTTTTTGGCACGCCGATACAGACCAGCGAATAGTCGAACTCCTCTGCCAGCGCAGACACCTTCAAGGCGGTGTCGGCGGAGTCGTTACCGCCGTTATAAAGAAAGTAGCGAATGTCGTGCTTCTTGAAGGTCTCCAGTAAGCGCACATACTTGTCGCGATCCTCCGCGAGGGACTTCAGCTTCAAACGACAGCTACCGAACGCGCCACCGGGCGTATGCATCAATGCACGGACATCCGCGGTGGACAGTGACGCCGTGTCCAACAGGTCGTCGTTCAATACGCCCAGAATGCCGTTGCGTGCGGCCAATACCTCGATGCGATGTGCCCGCGCTTCTGAAATCACCGCCGACGCGGTGGCATTGATCACCGCAGTGACGCCGCCCGATTGGGCGTAAAGGAGTTTTCCGGGGGAGGGCTTGCGCGTTGTCATGGGGCTCGGGGACAGGGCAGGATGGGCCGTGTATGCGTTAAAGTGGGCACATGGAGTGCATGCGATCGATTCTAAGGGCATGCATGTGACGAATCTTGGAGCAATTGATGCGATTGATACTTCTCGGTGCGCCGGGTTCCGGCAAGGGTACGCAGGCCGCACGCCTCAAAGACCATTTGCAGGTTCCGCACATTTCCACCGGCGACCTGTTGCGCGCCGAAGTCGCTGCCGGGTCTGAGCTCGGCCTCGCTGCGAAGGACGTGATGGCCCGGGGTGAATTGGTCAGCGACGACATTCTGCTCGGCATGCTGAAATCACGCATCTCCCGCGAAGACTGCCAAAACGGTTTCATCCTGGACGGCTACCCGCGCAACGTCGCCCAAGCCCATGCACTCACCGAGCTGTTGGCCTCAATCAAGCAACCGCTTGAAGCCGCCGTGCAATTGGAAGTGCCCAATGAATTGCTGGTTGAACGTATCGCCGGCCGTGCCAAAGCGGAAGGCCGGGCCGATGACAGCCCGGAATCCGTGCGCCATCGCCTCAAGGTGTATGACGAACAAACCGCGCCGGTCGTCGATTTCTATCGCAATACGGGCAATCTCAGCGTGGTGGACGGTGTCGGCGAATTGGACGAGGTGTTCACCCGCATCATCGAGGCCATCGACAACGTCACCCGCGTCGGCTGACGTCGGGAACAACGGAACCTGCACCCGGAAATGAAGCTCCACATCCTCGGCATAGCCGGCACCTTCATGGGCGGCGTCGCCGCACTGGCCCGCGAACTCGGACACGAAGTGGAGGGCAGCGATCAAGCGGTCTATCCGCCCATGTCCACGCAGCTCGAACAACTGGGCATACAACTGTCGCAAGGCTATTCCGCGGAAAACGTATCGCCTGATTGCGATGCGATTGTTATCGGCAATGCGCTGTCGCGCGGAAACCCCGCGGTCGAGCACGTGCTCGATCAAGCGCTAAACTACACCTCCGGCGCAGAGTGGTTGCGCGACCACGTGCTGCCGGGACGTCACACCATTGCTGTCGCCGGCACGCACGGAAAGACCACCACCACCTCCATCACCGCGCGCTTGTTGGAAGCGGCGGGTGCCTCGCCCGGATTTCTCATCGGCGGCGTGGCAGAAGACTTCGGCGTCTCCGCGCGCATCGGCCAAGGCAAGACGTTTGTTGTCGAGGCGGACGAGTACGACACGGCCTTCTTCGACAAGCGCAGCAAATTCGTGCATTACCGCCCGAAGGTCGCGATTCTGAACAACTTGGAATACGACCACGCCGACATCTTCCCGGACATCGAATCCATCCAACGTCAGTTCCACCACTTGGTGCGCACAGTTCCCGGTAGCGGTCGCATCATCGTCAATGGTGAAGACGCGCGTTTGCAGGAAGTGCTGGCGATGGGGTGTTGGACGCCGGTGGAAACCTTCGGCATCGGTGAAGGTTTTGATTGGCAGGCACGCCTCATTGAAGAAGACGGCAGTGTTTTCGACGTCCTCCATCGGGGCGAAATGTTCGGTCGCGTCGAATGGTCCTTGCTCGGACGACACAATGTCATGAACGCCCTTGCTGCCATTGCAGCCGGACAGGCGTCGGGCGCGGACATGCGCAGCGCATTGGAAGCGTTGCGGACTTTCAGAAGCGTCAAACGCCGCTTGGAGGTTGTCGGCGACGTGGCGGGTATCAAGGTCTACGACGATTTTGCCCATCATCCGACGGCCATTGCCACCACCTTGGCGGGACTCCGCGCGCGCGTCGGCGACGCACGCATCATCGTTGCCATGGAGCCGCGCAGCAACTCAATGCGGTTGGGCGCCCACGCAGACGCATTGGCGCCCTCGTTGGACGATGCGGATGCTGTGGTGTTTCTGCAGCGTCCCGAACTGCCTTGGCACGGCGAGAAAGTGATCCGCGCTTTACGTCATGAAGGCATTGCGGTGTCCGATACCGAGGCATTGTTGGCGGCGCTTTACGCCCACGCACGCGACGGCGACCACGTGGTCTTCATGTCCAACGGCGGCTTTGACGCCGCGCCGAAGCGTTTCGTCGAAAAACTGCGCGGCAACTAACGCGCTGCTGGTTTCGTCAGGTCGACGCGCAATACGTCCAAGCCGTCTTGGCTGGCGGTGTGTTGGGGCCAAGCTCGTGTCGCTTCCACCAGTGCTTCGTGTGAGGCGCGTCCGGCGTTGGTCGGTCGCCACAAACCGATCCAGCGGAAGCGTCGGCTGAACTGCATGCGTTGTGTGGTGGCAACCCACAGCGGTGTGCCATCTTCCAGCCGGGCCGGTGCGTGCCAAACGCGCAACACATCCCGCTCGCCATTGGGCAAATTTTTGTACATCAACAGGAATTCGGCGCGTGCTTCCACGGTGGAAGGCAGGATCGCTTGGGCGTTGGCAGGCAAACGATCATCCAAGGTGCGCAGCGCGTCCAACCAATCCGCCTGTTCTTGTTGTTGCCATCCACGCGCTGTCAGTGCGTGTATCAGCGGAGACAGCTCGCCGGCCATTTGCAGGTCCAGAGGCCATTGCTGCAGATCGTTGTAATGGTTGCGCATCGGGCGCACCGCGCGCCATTGCGAAGACCACCATGCGTCTTGACTGACAACGACGGCCGGCGTCGGTGGCTCGAAGCGTGAGAGCAATTTGCTTGCTTTGCCGGGCACGTGCCAAAGCATGGCGGCGACAAACACCGTGTAAAAAGCCGCCGAGACGGGACGCATCCAAAACGCGCGATTGACATGGTTGCGATAGGCGATCCCGATGATCAACAACCAAGTCACACCGATCGTCATCGCCATCGCAACATCGCTGGCCCAATGCGCGCCCAGATACACCCGCGCGAATGCCACCATCACCGTAATCAATGCGGCCAGCATGTAGGGCCAGACGCGGCGACGGGATGGCAGCTCGCGGGCGATGAGCACGGCAAAGAATCCCAGCATGACAGCGCAAACCAACACCGACACCGAAGGAAAACCGAATCCCGATGGCGCAGTCGGCGGGCGCGGCATGCTCACCAAGCGTTTGATCAACTCGCTGAAGCCCAAGCCGACCGCAACGGCAAAGATCCAATGGGTGGCGGCCATATAGCGTTTCCGCCAAAACAGCCAGGCCAGGCCCACGACGAAGGCCGGCAGCAACACTTGAATATCCGCAATGGAGGCGATGGCGGCCATCAATTGGTCGGCCAGCGGATTGCGCAAGGAGAACATCAACGAATAGATCTTGAGATCCATCGCCAGCGGCCCGCCACGCGCCACAAGTGCAAACAACCAGACGGCCAATACCCAGATCGAACCGGTTGCGGCGACCGCGAGCAACAAGATCGAAGGCGATTCCGGTCGCTTCGGGTCGACCAGCGTGCCAATGTACTTGCCAAGTCGCGGATGGCTGCGTGTCCATCGCAGCACGGCGGCGAACACCCGGTCGGCATGCAGTGCGAAAAATTTCGATGCATACACCACTAAGGCCCAAATGCCCGCAACCACCGCGGCGACGATCAACAGGACCAGCGCCAAGCGGTCGGCAACCGCCGCCACGGCTTCATAGGACGTACCGAATATCCACCCGGGCGCCAAAAACAATGCCGCCCAAGCGAACGAGGCCATCAAGCTCGGCAGGCCGAAACGCCAATAGGGCAGCTGCGCCATCCCGGCAATCGCCGGCACAAAGGGTCTTACTGCACCGACAAATCGTGCAATCACAATGGCCTTCAAGTCATGTTTCTTGAACATGCGCTCGGCGCGATCAATGAAAGTGGGGTAGCGCTTGAACAGCCACAGACCGCGCATGCCGTTGCCGTAACGGCGTCCGATCCAATAACTCAATGAGTCTCCGGCATAGGCCCCCAATGCCGCAGCCGCCAGCGCGTAAGCACCATTGATTTGACCGATGCCGATCATCGCGCCGACCGCGAACAGCAACGGCAATGCCGGTACAAGAATGCCGACGACGGCCAATGCATCGCAAAAACCGATCAGGAAAATTGCCAGGCCCGCCGCCAATGGATGCGACGAAATCCATTCGGCGATGTGGTTTAACCAAGCGGGCTGCATGCGCCCGATTATAGGGGGACGCGTCTAGACGCGAATGACACCGGCTCGGATACGATCAACGTTTTCATGGGAGCGTTCGAATGAAATACCTGCATACCATGGTGCGCGTCTCCGATCTCGCCGCATCACTGAAGTTTTATTGCGAAGGGCTGGGACTTCGCGAAACGCGTCGGATGGAAAATGCGCAAGGACGCTTCACCCTGATCTATTTGTCGGCGCCGCAAACGCCGGACGCCGAAGTGGAGCTGACCTACAACTGGCCGGGCGAAGCGGGGGATGTCGAAGACTACGGCAGTGCGCGCAATTTCGGTCATCTCGCGTTTGAGGTGGAAGACATTTACGCCACCTGCGCGCATCTGCAGGCCATGGGCTATGTGATCAACCGACCGCCGAGAGACGGCCATATGGCCTTCGTGCGCTCGCCCGATTTGATTTCTGTCGAGCTGTTGCAGGCAGGGCGCTTGCCGCCCCGCGAGCCATGGGCGTCCATGCCCAACACCGGTGAATGGTGATCAGCGCAAGGACTTGAAGGCTTCGCGCGCAGCTGCCACGGTTGCGGCAATCTCTTTTTCTCCGTGCGCGCTCGACATGAATCCGGCTTCGAAGGCCGACGGTGCCAAATAGACGCCGCGTTCGAGCATTGCATGGAAGAACTGATTGAAGCGCGCCGTGTCGCAGGCCACCGCTTGCTCGAAAGTATCCACGGCGTGCTCGCTGAAGAACATGCCGAACATGCCGCCGACGCGTTGGGTGGTAAAAGCGATACCGGCATCTTGCGCGGCAGCCTCGAGGCCGTCGCACAACAGATGGGTTTTCGCCTCGATTTGTTCGTGGAAGCCCGGCACGGAAATCAGATCGAGCATGGCAAGACCAGCCGCCATCGCCACCGGATTGCCCGACAGGGTGCCGGCCTGATAGATCGGGCCGGACGGTGCCACTTGCGACATCCATTCGCGCCGCCCGCCGTAAGCACCCACCGGCATGCCGCCGCCGATGATCTTGCCGAACGTGACCAGGTCTGCTTCCACACCGTAACGCGCTTGGGCCCCACCCAATGCGACGCGGAACCCGGTCATGACCTCATCAAAGATGAGCAGCGCACCGTGCTTGCTACACAAAGCGCGCAGGTGCTGCAAATAGCCGGGACGTGGCGGCAAGCAATTGGCGTTGCCGACCACGGGCTCAATAATCAAGCCGGCAATGTCATCGCCGCAGGATTCAAACAGCGCCGTGGCCGCATCGAAATCGTTATAGGCCAAGGTCAAGGTCAAATCGGCGAGCGATTTGGGCACGCCCGGAGAAGTCGGCACACCAAAGGTCAGCGCGCCGCTGCCGGCTTTAACCAGAAAGCTGTCGCCGTGCCCGTGATAACAGCCTTCGAATTTGACGATGCGGGAACGGCCGGTCACCCCGCGCGCCACCCGAATGGCGGACAGGGTGGCTTCGGTGCCGGAATTCACCATCCGCACCATCTCGCAATTCGGAATCAAGGCGCGAATACGCTCGGCCATAACCACTTCCAACGGATTGGGCGTGCCGAACGACAAGCCGTTTCGCGCGGTGTCGATCACCGCCTGCAAAACCGCAGGATGATTGTGTCCGACGATCATCGGTCCCCAAGAGCCGACATAGTCGAT